>DAOUZE010000055.1 GCA_030665765.1 Filomicrobium sp. | reverse complement strand
CCAACACCTGTGCCAAGGATGACACCGAACGCGGATGTAGCACCGGCGCCGGCACCGTCCACAGCTTCGGATAAAGTGAAACAGTTGGCGTCATTCGCGAACCTGACCTGGAATCCGAGAGCCTCGCGTAAGTCCTTGTCGAAGGTTCGGCCGTTGAGCCAATGCGAGTTTGCGTTTTGCACCAATCCCGAGGCCGGCGAAATCGAACCCGGCATTCCAATGCCGACCGTCACCGTTACCGAGTCCGCATAGGGGCCAACGTCCGCGAGTAACGCCGTTACAACTCCGTTGATAGACCCCAGCGTTGCCGCATAGTCCTCACGCGGTGCGGCGATGCGCCGGCGTGCTAGCACAACTCTATCCGCACCAAGAGCCAATCCTTCGATTTTGGTACCGCCAAGATCAACGCCAATTCGGAGATGGTCTTTTGCCTTTGTGGTCATAATCAACTCTGATCGCCGAGCAAACGGTGGGCCTGGCCGACCTGCTCTGGCGCAATCCCGGCATGACTGGCAAACACCAATAGAAGCGACTCATCCTCCAGCAGATGCTGCGTGACGGCCAGCAGCATCGCCGGTTCGCCGGCATTTGACTGCAATTCTTCGGGGCGCACGCCCGTTGAATTCAGAAATCTGCTTAGCCTCCGCCGGTCCTCCGCGAGAAATCCCAGGATCTGCAACGCCAAGGTCTCGGCATCCGAAAGCGACATTCGCGTTTTGGAACGCTTGTCCATAGTCGCTTTACCCTCCTGAAAAGGCATTGGGCCGCTTAAATTGTTGGTTACTGCTGCTGGCGCACATTATGGCAAGCGACGATTCGAGAGAATCGGTGCAAAACGCAGGGAACAGCAGAGGCAGTTATCCCATGACGTATCAGCAGACAGGTGTTGTCGTCGACAGCTTCCGACCGGAGACGCGTTCAATGGCGAAAAAGGTCCTGATTGTCGAGGACAACGAGCTCAACATGAAGCTCTTCCACGATCTGTTGGATGCCCACGGTTACGTTACCGTTCAGACCCGCAACGGGCTCGATGCACTCGCACTTGCGCGCGAGCATCGCCCGGACCTCATTTTAATGGACATCCAGCTGCCGGAGGTTTCAGGCCTCGAGGTCACAAGGTGGCTGAAAGAAGATGATCAGCTTCGCGAGATCCCAGTCGTTGCGGTAACCGCTTTCGCCATGAAAGGTGACGAGGAACGGATCCGGTCTGGCGGCTGCGAGGCCTACATCTCTAAACCGATATCAGTGGCCAGTTTCCTCGAGACCGTCCGGCAGTTCGCCGGGGGAGCCTAGTTGCCGCTGCGGCAGTCAAACAAGAGCGAGTTTTTAAAATGAGTGCCCGCGTCCTCGTCGTCGACGACGTTCCAGCAAATGTAAAGTTGCTCGAAGCCCGCCTCGAAGCAGAGTACTTCCAGGTACTGACAGCCTATTCGGGCATCGAGGCGCTTGAGATCTGCGCCAACGACCGCGTCGATGTCGTCTTGCTCGATGTCATGATGCCCGGGACCGACGGCTTCGAAGTATGCCGGCGTCTCAAGAAATCACCCAAGACCCAACACATCCCGGTTGTCATGGTCACCGCTCTCGACCAGCCTTCCGATAAGTTGCAGGGTTTGGAATGCGGCGCCGATGACTTTCTGACAAAGCCGGTTGACGAGATCGCTCTCATAACCCGGGTCAAGAACCTGGCGCGCCTAAAGACGTTGTGCGACGAGGTGTTGATGCGTGCCGCCACCGGTCGCCAGCTCGGTGTCTCTGAGAACGCAGATCTGGAACGCGCGCTTTCGGGTGATTTCGGCCGCGTCATGTTGGTCGATGACCACGTCCGCTCCGCCCAGAGGCTTGAGCGTACCCTAGCAAAATTTCACGACACCGTCGTCGAGTCTTCAGTAGATCGCGCCTTTGAACGGCTCTGCGAAGAATCCTTCGACCTCGTTCTCGTCTCTCTTAGCCTCGATGGTGGTGATGGCCTCGATCTATGCACGCAATTGCGCCAGCGCGATGCCACCCGCCATCTGCCGATCATCGTGCTTGTTGATGAAGGAAGTGATGCTCGTCTGCTACGTGGGCTCGACTCCGGCGTGAACGATTATCTGGTGCGTCCCGTGGAAAGCCATGAGCTGCTGGTTCGTGTTAAAACGCAAGTCAAACGCCAGCGACACACCGCTTACCTTTGCGACCGACTCCAGCAGAGCGCCGAACAGGCCATCACCGATGGTCTGACCGGACTTCACAATCGTCGTTATCTCAACAGCCATCTATCCTCACTCATCGAAGACGCTAAGGAGAACAGCCGTCAGCTCTCCGTGATGATGGTTGACATCGACGCTTTCAATGACGTCAACGAGCGTTACGGAAATAGGATCGGTGATTACATTCTGATCGAATTTGCTAGGCGTCTGGGACGCAATGTGCGGGGTGTAAACTTGACTTGCAGATTATCCAGCGAGAACTTCTTGATCGTTCTGCCCGACGTACCGATTGCGCGCGCCGGCCAGATCGCCGAGAGGTTGCGTGCGCAGATCGCCGCGAAGCCGTTTCTCAGCCCCACATCCGAGCATATCCGCGTGACATCCAGCGTTGGCATTGCTGAGCTGAGCGGTGTTCAAGATAATGCCGAGGCACTTTTGAAGCGGGCCCGCTCTGCGCTTTTGAATGCGAACCGCCAAGGCCGCAACCGCGTCGCAGTGGCGGCCTAAGCCGTCACTCGACGGACCGTAACCTCATGTCTCTGAAATCGCCGATGCCCTTGCGTTAAAAAAGTGCAAGCTGTTGAGCTGTCCAAAGATTGCGCGGCCTATGAGTGCTGCGTAGACCTAGCAGTTCCATATGATGGCCCGGACCCCAGCTCGCAAATCGGCGAGGCTGGCCTTGGCCGAAAGTCAAGCGTTAAATTGCGTTTTTATATGCTCAATACTATTCGGTCACATTGCGAGGGAGAGATCTTCTTCGGCGGAAAGTATTCGCACTCGCATTCGACCTCCGCCTGCGGAAAACACTCGAAGAGACCGCGCATGGACTTGGCTCGAGTGTAACGGACTCTCGTGATGTCAGGGCCGCCGCATCAACTGCCATTACGAGGGATGGTGAACGACGCAGTGGCCAGAGTGGCCTCCTCATTAGGCTGCAGTCGTTATTCAAGCCAGACGGACGGTCTAGGCCCTCTTTGGCCATCTGTTTGGACGATCACGCCAGGGTTCGTGGTTCCCGTGAAGCCCCCCGCTACTGGGACAACGTACCCTGGCTTACCAGCCCCAGGCCGCCACGAAGACGAGCCAGCGCCCAAAAACAATCCGTTATTTGATTTTGTGTTCTTTGAATTCGACGTGCTTGCGCACGACGGGATCATACTTCTTGAAAACCATCTTCTCGGTGGTGTTCCGAGGATTCTTCTTGGTGACGTAGAAGAAGCCTGTACCAGCGGTGGACAGGAGCTTGATCTTCTGAACGACGGGCTTAGCCATTGTTTGACCTGTTCGATGCGATGACAAGCAGTCATGTCCGGCAAAGACCGCGATGGTGGCCGGGCAGACGGCAGTTGAATGGGGTCCAGGGGCCGGAACATAGCCCGCCGCAGCGCGCTGTCAAGGCAACATTGAACCGTTAACATCAGCCAAGTAGCACGCGCTCGAACGAACCCGCGCGGAAGTAATAGTAAGGCACCGGCCAATCGCATGCCCCACGCGCCTTTGCATCGAGGTATTCATTGAGGTCCTCGATCACCGCCCGCGTGATATTGGGAAGATCGAGGCGGCGCAGTTCCTCGATGGTAAACCAGTCAAGGTCCTCCAGTTCATCATCTGGCGGGGCTACGGTCTTGGCGACATGCTGCGCGTCGACGAGGAAGAACCGTGTGTCGTAACGCCGGGGCCGGCCCGGTGGCGTTATGGCGCGGGCGAGAAACCTCAACGGAGATAGCTTCGGTACCACCTGTTCGCCAAAAAAACCCCTCCAAGTCCCCATGTCATCCGAAGCTGGTAACGCCTCATCCAAGGCCTCTGTTTCCGACGGACACCCGATTAATACTCCGGCCTCTTCGTAAGTCTCTCGAAGTGCCGCGAGCGCTAGTCCGCGGGCGCGCGCGGCATTGGCGGTGCCCTTCATGTCCATCAGAAGTTTCGACTGTTCGCGCTCGCCGAGTTCATCGGTCGCCGGAATTGCGCGGTCCATCGTGTCCGCACGACCACCAGGAAAAACGAACTTGTTTGGCAAAAACACCTGTTGTGGTCGCCGCCGACCCATCAGGATTCGCGGTAGGCCGGTTGCATCGAGAATGATCAACGTGGCCGCGTCCTGGACTTTCAGCGCTCGGGTTTCGCCGCTGCGGCGCTCGTCGGTCATGGGGCTTCGTTGGTATTTCCGGTTTGACGGTCGTGGGTGCCCGCGCAATGCGGCACCAGAATTCTGCTGAACGTGTCAGAGTCTGGGTTATCGCTCCGGCGTTGGCACCGGTTCGAGACCGAACACCTCGTCTTCCGCGCCGCCAAATCCATGCATCCGGTTGGCCCATTGCAAACCGATGAGCGCACCCTTGGCGCGCGGCAAAAGCCACAGGCTCATACCAAACACCGAAGGCGTCCACAAAAGCGCGTGGATCCAAAGAGCTGGTGCGAAGAGATCCTCGACCAACATAACCATCGCCACGACAATGTGCCCGACGATGAACATCGTGAAGTAGGGCGGCGCATCATCTGCGCGCTGGTGATGTAGTTCCTCATCACAAGTGGGACAGGTGTCGTTCACCTTGAGATAGCTCGAGTAGAGCTGGCCCTCACCACAGGCCGGACAATACTGCGCGGCGCCGCGTAAGAGGGACTGCTGCAACGAACGGTCTTTTACGTTCGGCTCCGGCTCGATGCTTGTGATTCTCACTGTCATGGTTGGCTTTTTCCCAGGCTCCCAGGTGCGGCGTCAAGGACTTTTGTGCGCACCCTTTAACACACGAAACAAGTTTCAGCCGCGCCGGTAACCCGAACGTCCGCTTTGGCGCCGCCCGCGACCGCGCGGTGACTTGTAACCCTTCAGCGGTTTTCCGGTCGGCTTCTTACCTTCCGATAGTATTTCAAACCTCAGTGCTCCGGCGGCAGGGATCGCCTCGACCAGCCGAACCTCTACGGAGTCTCCAAGGCTGTAGGCAAGTCCAGACCGCTGCCCGATCAATGCGTGGGCCTCCTCGACGTAATGGTAATAATCATCTTCGAGCGTCGCCGCCGGCACGAAACCGTCCGCACCGGTATCGCTGAGCCGGACAAAGACACCGGAACGCGTCGCACCAGAAATCCGCCCCTTGAATGTCGCCCCGACCTTCTCGGCAAGATGCGCGGCAATAAGCCGATCATTGGTCTCGCGTTCGGCCGACATGGCCCGCCGCTCAGCTTCTGAAATCTGCTCACATATCGCCGAAATCTGAGGTAACTCCTCCGAAGTGATGCCGTCGTCACCGAGGTTGTAGGCGGCGATCAGTGCCCGATGTACGATGAGGTCGGCGTAGCGGCGAATCGGTGAGGTGAAATGCGCGTAGCGCCTAAGGTTGAGGCCGAAGTGTCCGGCGTTGTTTGGATCGTAGAGCGCCTGGCTCTGCGACCTCAATACGACCTCGTTGACCAAATCCGGCACCGGCAGTTTTTTGGCCTGTTCCAGGATGCCGTTGAACGCACTTGGTCGCAGTTGGTTCTGCGGCGGTAGTGCCAGCTCGAGTGTGCTGAGAAACTCCCTTAGCGCTTTGAGTTTTTCCTTCGAGGGCGGCTCGTGGACACGATAGACGACCGGTGCTTTTTTTGCTTCGAGGGCCTCGGCGGCGGCCACGTTGGCCTGGATCATGAACTCCTCGATCAGTCGGTGCGCCGTAAGCCGTTCGGGTATCACCACGCGGGCAACGCGGCCCTCTGTATCGAGTTGAATCTTGCGTTCTGGTAGATTGAGCTCCAGCGGACTGCGGCGGTCGCGGGCTGCTGCCAGTTTCGCATAGGCCGCCCATAGTGGTTTCAGCACCGTTTCAACCAGTGGTCCTGCTTTGTCGGAAGGTTTTCCATCAATCGCCGCCTGCGCTTCCGCGTAGGCGAGTTTGGCCTGGGACCGCATCATCGCCCGCATGAATGTGTGCTTGCGCTTTTCGCCCCGCTGATCGAACACCATGCGGACCGTCAAACACGCGCGCAGCTCCCCCTCGCGCAACGAGCACAGGTCGTTTGAAATTTTTTCAGGCAGCATCGGCACAACCCGGTCTGGAAAATAGACTGAGTTGCCGCGTCGGCGGGCCTCGCGGTCAAGGCGCGAACTAGGCCTCACGTAGTGGGCGACATCGGCGATTGCGACATAAACGATGACACCGCCCGGGTTGCCTTCGTCTGTATCGAGCTCGGCGTATACCGCGTCGTCATGGTCGCGCGCGTCCGGAGGATCAATCGTGATGAGCGGAATGCGCGTCAGGTCGGTACGCCCACCCGATGTTGGTGCGTCGAGGCTCTCGGATTCGCTCAGCACTCTTTCAGGAAAGTCGTCGGGTAAGCCATGCGCATGTATGGCAATCAGACTGATCTGGCGCTGGTCATCTGGATTGCCGAGGCTTTCGAGTACCTGCGCTTGTGGCGTCGCAAAGCGCCCCTTGCGCACCAGATCGTAGCGGACCAGGTCGCCGTCTCTGGCTTCCCCAATGTCGCTCTTCTGTACCGACCATGAGCGCAACGATTTGCGGTCGATCGGCTCGATCGTACCACCGCCGCGTGCGTTGGTTCGCAAGATGCCAAGCAAGCGCCGCTTTTCGCGCGGCAATTTGCGGATAGGTACGGCTTCGAATTGGTAGCCTTCAACATCCGGCTCTTCCAGCCGGTTGATATGGCACAAGACCCGGTCGCCAATGCCAAGGCTGGCGACCGCTCTTTGCGCTTCCGGTACATGTGTCAACACCAGCACGCCGGGACGCTCGCCATCGCTGTCATTCCACACCGAGGGCCGCGCGATTAGGTCGCCGCTATCGTCCTGGCCTATCACCTCCAGTACGCCGACCGGAGGCAGGCCGCCTTTTTCACGGACCTCCTTGCGATTACCAGAAAGCAGCCCCTCTTCGGTCATCTCCTTCAGCAGCCGCTTCATACTAGAGCGCGCACTACCTTTTATGCCGAAGGCTTTGGAAATCTCGCGCTTGCCGACCTTGCTATCGGCGCTGGCCACGAATTTGAGGATATCCTCGCGCGGCGGCAAACCCTCGTCGTCGCGCGCGCCGCTGTCGTATTGGGCGGTCGCCACAGGGGGCTGACCGCGCTTCTTGTGCGCAGCTTTCTTCTTCTTCGGATTACGCGCCACGATAAGTGACTTTCGTTAGGGGGAAGGCTACGAGGCTTCTCCGCCCTCAGCCGTGCCCGCCTTGGATTTGGGTTGAGCCGCGGTCTTCTTCGCTGCCTTTTTCGCGGGCTTTTTTGCAGCTTTTTTCGCAGCCTTCTTGGCGGGCTTCTTAGCCGCCTTCTTCGCTGGTTTCTTTGCTGCCTTTTCAGTTAGCAACGATACAGCCAATTCCAGCGTCACCGCTTCCGGTTCTTGCCCCTTCGGCAGCGTTGCGTTGACTTTGTTGTGGCTGACGTAAGGTCCGTAGCGCCCCTCGAGGACTTCGATCTTGCCGCCTTCACTGGGGTGCTCTTCAAACTCTTTCAGCACCTTGGCTTTGGGCCGGTTGAACCGACCCTTACCGCCCTTGGCTTTTTCTGCCAGCAAATCCACCGCCCGGTTGATGCCGACGGAGAAGACTTCCTCCATGCTTTCCAGGTTGGCGTACATCCCGTCGTGCAGAATGAAGGGTCCGTAACGCCCAAGTCCTGCCACTATCGTCTTTCCGGATTCCGGGTGCACGCCGACTTCACGCGGCAGCGAAAGCAGGTTCAATGCCCGCTCAAGGTCTACTTGAGCAGCCTCGATGCCCTTCGGAATGGACGAGCGTTTCGGCTTCTCGCCCTCGTCGTAGTCGTCCGCTGAGCCAAGTTGAAGATAAGGGCCAAAGCGCCCGACATGGAGTTTGACAGGCAGCCCGCTAACAGGATCAAAACCAAGTTGCTTGCCGTCTAGGGCGGCAGCATCCGGATCCTGCGATGACTGCGACAGCTGGCGCGTGTAGCGGCAATCAGGATACCTGCTGCAGCCGATGAACGCGCCGAACTTGCCGGAAATCTTGAGGCTTAGCTGTCCCTCCGTGCAGGCCGGGCAGACGCGTGGATCTGAGCCATCTTCTTTGGTTGGGAAGACATGCGGTCCAAGCAGCTCATTGAGTGCGTCAAGCACTTCCGACACGCGCAGTTCCTTGATCTCCTCGACGGCCTTGGTGAAATCGTTCCAGAAGTCGCGCAAAACGTCCTTCCACTGCATCTTGTCGTCGGAGATCAGGTCGAGCTTTTCTTCCAAGTCGGCAGTGAAGTCATACTCGACATAGCGCTGGAAGAACGCCTCCAGGAACGACGTCACGAGCCGGCCCTTGTCGTGCGGAATAAGCCGCTTTTTGTCGATCTCGACGTAATCGCGTTCTTGCAGCGTCGCTAGTGTCGCCGCATAGGTCGACGGCCGCCCGATACCAAGCTCTTCCATCCGCTTGATTAAACTCGACTCGGTGTAACGCGGTGGCGGCTGCGTGAAATGCTGGTTTGCTTGAACCTCACGGTCCGTCAGCTTCTGCCCCTGCTCCAACGGCGGCAGACGGCGGTCGCTTTGATCGTCTTCCCCCGGATCCGCCGCTCCCTTCTGAACCTTAAGGCGTTCATCACGCCCTTCGTCATAGAGCTTTTGAAAGCCCTCGAAGAGCATAACCGAGCCGGTGGCGCGCAGGTCGTAGGCCTTGCCGTCGCGCCCCTTCACTTTGATGTGCGCGGTGGTCTGCTCCAGCTCGGCGGATGCCATCTGGCTAGCCACTGCTCGCTTCCAGATCAACTCATAGAGCCTGGCCTGATCCTTTTCGAGGTACTTGGCGACGGCCGCGGGTTTGCGCGCAACGTCGGTCGGCCGGATGCCCTCGTGCGCTTCTTGTGCGTTCTTCGCCTTCGTTTTGTACTCGCGGATGAAGGGAGCCACATAGCGTTTACCGAAGTCGCTTTCGACTTCTTTGCGGATGGCTGCGATCGCTTCCGGCACGATCTGCACGGCGTCGGTTCGCATATAGGTGATGAGCCCAACCGGCGCACCTTCGCCGACGTTGACACCTTCGTAGAGCCGCTGTGCGACCTGCATCGTCTGCTTGGCTGAGAAGCCGAGTTTGCGCGAGGCATCCATTTGCAGGGTCGATGTTGAAAACGGTGCGTAGGGATTGCGCTTGACCGCCTTCTTGTCGACGGCGATGACCGTGTAGTTGCCCTTCTCAATCGCCTCTTTAATGGCGTGAGCTTCGGCTTGCGTCTTGATGTCGAGCTTTTTGAGGCTATTGCCATCGATGCCGGTGAGCCGCGCGCGTACTTCGTCGGACCCTGCGGTCTCCAAGGCGGCTTCGATTGACCAGTATTCCTCGGTCTTGAATGCTTCGATCTCGGCCTCACGGTCGCAGACGAGTCGCAGCGCTACCGACTGCACCCGCCCTGCTGACCGGGCGCCAGGTAGTTTGCGCCACAGCACCGGCGACAGCGTGAAGCCAACGAGATAATCCAGCGCGCGCCGTGCCAGGTAGGCCGATACCAGCGGCTCATCGATCTGGCGCGGATTGGCCAGCGCCGTCATGATCGCCTGCTTGGTGACGGCGTTAAAGGCGACCCGCTCGACCGGCACACCCTTCTTCAAGGCGCGGCGCTTCTCGAGCACCTGTAAAATGTGCCAGGAAATCGCCTCGCCTTCGCGATCAGGGTCAGTCGCGAGGATCAGTTTATCGGCGCCTTTGACGGCATCGGTGATCTCTTTCAGGACCTTTTGCGACTTCGTATCGGCCACATCCCAGGCCATTGCAAAGTCTTCATCGGGCTTCACTGAGCCGTCTTTCGACGGCAGATCGCGCACGTGCCCGAACGAGGCGATAACTTTGTAACTGGAACCCAGATACTTGTTGATGGTCTTCGCTTTAGCAGCAGACTCGACGATTACGACGTTCATGAGCGACTTTCACGACTGAGCGAGCCTACGGCCACGCCCAAACCAAATGGGATTTTCGGTGGGAAGCTGAGCGCTCTACCCGCATTCAGACCGCATCCCCTCCCCCCGGCTAATAATCATGGCCTCAAGGGATGAGCGCTTCAGTCTGGCCGCCGGAAGATGGTGGATCGGGATTGCGCTGTCAAACACGGTTCGCGGACACACCAAAAAAGAACAGTCCGACATATTGCAACCCAAGATTGAGGGCGCTATGATTATGCAGAGTGCAGATTTATGCCTGTCTGGGAAGAACGACGTGCCCGAACGCAGAATTAGACGAGACGCCAGCAAGCGCGCGGAACAGGTTCCGTGTAATGCAGATACGGCGTGCGACGACGACCAAATCGACGGGTATATTAGCGGCATGATCCTGCAATTGGCAGAGTTGGCCGCCGAAGTTGGACGCGGCAGCGTGGCAAAACAGCTCATGCTGGCATACAAAATGGCATCTGAAGACCGGGCTTGAGCACGCCACCAGTCAGTTCGACGTTTCTTCTGCCAGCAGCGAAACTAGCTGTGCTCCGTGCCGTTCAGTGAGCCCAGCCAGGTCGAGTTCGATCAGTGCTGTGCGCACGGTGCGGATGTCCAATCCGCTCGCCCGCACGATATCATCGATTGTTACCGGCGCCGGCCCCAGTGTCTCCAACACGCGGGCCCTGTCGCGCTCATCCGGTTCTGTGACCGCCACTGGAACAACAGGCAGCGTTTCAAAAACTGGTTCCAGCATGTCCACTTCGCGAAATACACCCGCAAGTCCGGTCATCGGTGCCAATGCCTACAGGATGTCGTCAGGTTCGGTGACCAGAGTTGCGCCGGTCTTCAACAGATCATTCGTGCCCTCTACCCGTGGGTCGAGCAGATTGCCCGGTATCACGAAAAGCGACCGGTTTAGCCGCAGGCAGGCTGGCCTTTGCGCATCGTTAAGCTCGGCCACTGGAAGTGCCGCAGGCGAGAGCCAATCCGCCATCTCAGCCCTTCGCTTTACCACCAATTTTCGACTCCTCGCCGGCGACGAGCCGACGGATGTTGGCCTCGTGTCTGTAGATCAGCAATCCGCTCATCAGCGCCAGCACCACGGCAAGCTGCCAACCACTAAAAACCAGCGCCCCGAGTGGAGCGAGTGTGGCTGCAACTAGGGCCGCCAACGAGGAGTAACGGGTTACGACAGCGACCACCAACCAAACTGCGCAAAAGACCAACGCGAGCTTCCAAGCCAAGCCGAGCAGAACGCCGATATAGGTCGCGACACCCTTGCCACCCTTGAAGCTTAGCCAGACCGGAAAGAGGTGGCCAAGAAAGGCCCCCAGACCTGCGCACTGCACATAGAATTGCGCCCAATTGAATTGTGTGTCGGCGTCGTTTTGAGCAATGAGGCTTGAAGGCGTCACACCATTCTGCCCTTCGGCCAACCAGTACACCAACAGCCAGGTCAGTAAAACGGCAGCGGTACCTTTCAACGTGTCAAACAACAGCGTTGCGGCTGCGAGCCCCTTGTTGCCGGTTCTCAAGACATTGGTCGCACCGATGTTACCAGAACCGATCGCGCGGATGTCGCCCAGACCAGCGACCCGTGTGAGGAGAAGCCCAAAGGGAACAGAGCCGAGAGCGTAGCCGAACGACAGCGCCAAAAGCACCATCAAGCTCGGATCAAGCAGCAAACGTCCCATGAGTCCGGCTCGTCTCGCTAGTGTTGCAGAGGTTCGGTCAATCGGCGGCCAGTGCCGGCTCATGACCAGCGTACTGATAGACGGTTTCTCCGGCAACAACCGTGCGCAGCACCCGACCCTGCAACCTGGCTTCGTCGAACGGAGAATTCTTCGAACGCGAACGCAACAGATCCTTGTTCACAACCCAAGGCTCATTCAGGTCGACAAGTATCATGTCAGCGATGGTGCCCTTGCGGAGGCGGCCCGAGTGCAGCCCAAGCAGCTTCGCGGGATTAAGGGTCATCGCCTTGAGCAGCGCCACAAGTTCGACGTCGCCGGAGTGGTACAGTCGAAGCGCCGCCGGCAGTAGAGTTTCAAGTCCGGCGGCCCCGTCGGCGGCTTCCTGGAACGGGCGTCGCTTCACGTCCACATCCTGCGGGTCATGGCTTGAAACGATGATGTCAATGCCGCCGTCGGCGATACCCGCCACCATCGCCTTGCGGTCGTTCTCGTGACGCAATGGCGGGCGGACCTTAAAGAACGTTCGGTAGCCCGTTACATCATTCTCATTGAGCGTCAGGTGGTTGATCGAAACACCACAGGTGACGTCGAGACCACGTGCCTTGGCCGACTTGATCACCTCAAGACTTTCCGCGCAGGTAATCGTCATCGAGTGGTAGCGTCCGCCTGTCTTTTCGACCAACCGCACATCCCGTTCAACAACAATGGTCTCGGCCACTGTAGGGACACCGGCCAATCCCAGCCGTGTTGCCACTTCGCCAGAATTCATCGACGCATTCGAGGAAAGATACGGATCTTCGCAGTGATGCATGACGAGAGCACCAAAGTCCTTGGCGTAGTTCAACACATTACGCATGACGCGGGTATTGCCGATGCTTGACTTGCCGTTGGTGAAAGCGATCGCTCCGGCCCGCTTGAGAAGACCGATTTCGGTCATCTCCTCACCTTTCAGGCCACGCGTCATCGCCGCCATGGTGTGGACGTGCACGATGGCGTTGTCGCGCGCACGGCGCTGAATGAAATCGACCAACGCCACTTGGTCGATAACGGGGCTGGTGTCCGGCATCACCACCACCGTCGTCACACCGCCTGCGGCTGCCGCCCGGCTGGCGGTCTTCAGGGTTTCGCGATGCTCCTGGCCAGGTTCACCGGTGATCACCTGTGCGTCGATCAGCCCGGGACAAAGTACATGCTCCTGACAATCGATAACCGCGGCCCCCTCGGGCGCATTGCGTCTCAGATGCGGACCAAGGTCGGCGATAAGGCCATCCTGCACCAACAAGCCGCCGAGTTCATCGCGCCCGCTTTCAGGATCGATCAGCCGAGCATTGAGAAAGATCTGTGGTGTACGCGAAGGTTTCGGGTTTTCGCCCTTGGGTTTACTCAAAAAGACGCTCATTGGGCTCCCGCTTTGAAGGGCCGCCAGGATTCACGCTTGCGGCAAGTTTTGTGACAGGGCTTCCAGCACCGCCATGCGGACGGCAACGCCCATTTCAACCTGTTCACGGATGACGCTACGGGAGTGGTCGGCCACCGTAGAAGCAATCTCGACTCCGCGGTTCATTGGACCGGGGTGCATGATCAGGGCGTCGGGCTTGGCGCGCGCCAGCTTTTCATGATCAAGACCGAAGAAATGGAAGTATTCGCGCGAGGAGGGGACGTAGACGCCATCCATGCGTTCATGTTGGAGCCGGAGCATCATGACCACATCGGCATCGGCGAGTCCCTGCCACATGTCGGTGAAAACCTCCGCGCCCAGCCGGTCGGGATTTGAAGGCAGCAGCGTCGAGGGCGCCACGATCCTAACCCGCGCAGACATTGCATTGAGTAGATCGATATTGGAGCGTGCGACCCGCGAATGAAGAATGTCGCCGCAGATGGCTACCGTCAGGCCGGCGATCCGCCCCTTGGCACGGCGAATGGTCAACGCGTCAAGGAGAGCTTGCGTCGGGTGCTGATGTGCGCCATCACCCGCATTGACGACGGAACAATCAACTTTCTGCGACAATAGCTCGACGGCTCCGGCGGCGTAATGGCGCACGACGATGATGTCCGGACGCATAGCGTTGAGCGTTACCGCTGTATCGATCAGCGTTTCGCCCTTTCGTACCGAGGAGCTGGCCACCACCATGTTCATGACATCGGCGCCAAGGCGTTTGCCGGCGAGCTCGAATGAAGCCTGTGTCCGCGTTGAAGCTTCGAAAAACAGGTTGATGACCGTGCGCCCGTTGAGCACGTTGCGCTTTTTTTCAATTTTCTGGTTCTGATCGGCGGATTTGTCGGCCAGGTCGAGAAGGAAATCAATATCCGGCGCCGTCAGCCTCTCGCAGGAGAGCAGATGGCGGTGAGGAAAGGCCGGAAGATGGGCAATCGCAGCATGGGTCATTAAAGCCCTGTTAATAGGCAGACTCCGGTCTCGCTGCAACTGCTAACAGCGCTGTCGTGCAGTTTGCCACAGCTTCGCCGCGCAATTGGTCGACACTGGGCGCCACGAGCGTGTTCTGAATCGTGAGTTGAGACGAATCCGACTTTCCCCCAGGGTGCTTTTGCCCGACCGCCGTCGGCGGGTCCAACCAAACGTGATGTGCCAAGAACAGATGACCACGTTCTCGACCCACGAGATCACCAACCAGCCACCGCCGTTCGACGGGTTGAATCTCTACACCTCCGACGCGGCTCTGCAGGAAGCCGTCATGCGTGAGGGCGGCGGCCACGCGGCGCGCTGCCTTGTTGCCTTCGGCTTGGTCTGCGGAAGTGCCGACTCCCAGGAACGCGCGCGGCTCGCCAACGATAATCGGCCTCAGCTTGCGACATTCGACCACCAAGGACGACGCATCGACCTCGTCAACTATCATCCAGCGTATCACGAGCTGATGCAGATCTCCTGTGCCGAGGGCCTCAATTGCGCGTCATGGCTGTACTTGACCAAGCGGGAGCAGGATCCCGTCGTCGATCAGCAGGTCGCGCGCGCGGCAGGTTTGTATCTGGCCACGCAAATGGAACCTGGCCACCTTTGTCCGATATCGATGACCCACGCCTCGGTCCCGGTGCTGCTAATGCAACCTAGTGTGGCTGAGATCTGGTTGCCCAAGGTAGTGTCCCGCTGCTACGACGCTCGACGCGAACCGATCGAGGTCAAGCGGTCCGCGACCATCGGCATGGGTATGACCGAAAAGCAGGGTGGCAGTGATGTTCTTGCCTACACAACCTCGGCCGAGCCGCTTGGCGATGATGGCGAGTATCTTCTAACCGGCCACAAGTGGTTCCTATCTGCTCCGATGTCCGATGCATTTCTGATGCTAGCACAAACGGTGGAAGGTCCATGCTGCTTCCTTGTGCCAGCCTATTTGCCCGATGAATCACGCAACGGGCTTGCCATACAACGTCTGAAGAATAAGCTCGGCAATCGTTCAAACGCCACCGCCGAGGTGGAACTTCAAAGTGCCCACGGGTGGTTGATCGGTGAACCGGGCAACGGCGTGAAAGCGATGAACGAAATGGTCACGCAAACACGCCTTGATTGTGCGGTGTCTTCGGCAGCACTCATGCGACAAGCACTCGCCCAGGCGATCCATCATGCCGAACACCGCAACGCATTCGGGGGCAAGCTGGTCGAACAGTCCTTGATGGTGCAGGTGCTCGCCGACCTGGCTCTCGATGTTGAAGCCGCTGTCGCACTCGTCTTTCGCCTCGCCCGTTCCTTCGACCGCCGTCAAGATGAGCACGCTTATGCCTGGTGGCGTTTCATGACGCCGGTAACCAAATACTGGACTACGAAGATTGCGCCGCCATTCATTTTCGAGGCGATGGAGTGCATGGGTGGCAACGCCTATGTCGAAGAGCTGCCGATGGCCCGAATCTATCGGGAGGCTCCGGCCAATGCAATCTGGGAAGGCGCAGGCAACGTCCTGGCTCTCGACGTCCTGAGGGTTTTGCAACGCGAACCCGATATCGCAAGCGTTGTCATGGATGATCTTGCCGATGC
>DAOUZE010000516.1 GCA_030665765.1 Filomicrobium sp. | reverse complement strand
CCGGACGGATCGGCGCTTCCGGGCCGGAATGCGTTTGTAGAACCAGACGAGTATGACGTTCTCGAAGAGGAGGCTCCCGATGGGTGAGAACAACACCGTGGCAACACGGGATCAGTTGCTTGACGGTCCGAATCCTCGTCGGTACGGCGTGACGACGCTGCCGGTGAGGGAGATTCTGGTCCGCTACCAATCGCTTACAGATCGGGAGGTCTCGGATTATCAAATGATGGCGCTCAACACGAAAGGCCGGACGCGCCCCGAACGATTGCGGGACGCGACGTTACGGCTGATGGTTTTGTGTCTCGTTGACGCCAAGGGAAATCGCCTCTTCGCAAATCGGGACATCCCGAAATTGGGCGGCTGGGACAGCAAAGACACGTCGCATCTGTACAAAGTCGTGTCCGAGCATTGCGGAATCAACCCGGAAGACATCGAGGACCTGGCAAAAAACGAGATCGGCTTGGGCAGCGCCTCCGAATCAACCCCCGACGTTACGGACTCTTCCGACTCGCCGAGCGAGTAGGCAAGACGCTGGATGTTGAGGAGTTGTGGGATTCGCTGCCGCCCCATTTGATTGACGAATGGTTCGCCTATTATGACCTGGAAGGTGAGCCACTTGCGAGAATTGAAACTGTGCTGAAGCGCGGTTTTGCAGCACTGTGTCAATCGTGGGGAATGGATGTCGGGCCCGAAGACTTCAACCCGGAAGGGCCGGGCGCTGGTGGCGAAGAAACGATTTCACCTGAACAAAACGCCATGCTATTTCGTGTGATTACAGGAGGAAGATGAAGTGGCGACTGCGGTGGGTGATCTGGTAATCCGAATCGGCGCGCAGACTAGCGGCGTCGAACGCGGGATGAAGCGGACCCAGTCCTTGATTCGTGGGGCCACCGGATTTGCTACTCGTCTCGTTGCGGTACTCGCACCACTTGGCGGTATTGCGATCTTCGCCAAGATGATTCGATCGGGCGAGGAGTTCAATCGCAAGATGCTCCAATCACTGGCCATCATGGGCACCTTATCGGTCGCCATGACGGGCCAGATGAGCCAGGCCGCTTTCGAGGTCGCACGAAATACCCGGTTCGCGGCATCGGAGGCCGCTGAGGCCTACTACTACTTGGCGTCTGCCGGTCTTGATGCCGCGCAGTCGATAGCGGCATTACCCCAAGTGGCAGAGTTTGCGCAGGCGGGCAACTTCAATCTCGCGAAGGCTACTGAGCTGGCCACCGATGCACAGTCAGCCCTTGGGTTGACCGTAAACAACGTTGCCAAAAACCTCGAAAACCTCACACGTGTGACCGACGTCCTGATCAAGGCGAACACGTTAGCAAATGCCTCGGCGGAACAGTTCTCCGAAGCGCTGACGAGTAAAGCGGGAGCTGCGCTGAAAATCGTCAACAAGGATATCGAGGAAGGCGTGGCCGTCCTGGCCGCATTCGCCGACCAGGGCGTCAAGGGCGCGGACGCCGGAACGGCCCTGAACATCGTGCTTCGCGATCTCCAGACAAAGGCGTTGAAAAACCGGGCTGCATTCCGCGAGATCGGGATTGCCGTCTATGATGCCAGCGGCAAGATGCGGAACATGGCCGACATCATTGCCGACCTGGAGAACAAGTTGGAAGAAATGTCGGATGCCACGAAAAAGCAAACGCTCTTGCAGCTTGGCTTCGCCGACAGGTCTGTCATTTTCATTCAGACGCTGATCGGTACGTCTGAGAAGATCCGTGAATACGAAGAGCAACTTCGCATGGCCGGTGGCACAACGAAAGAAGTCGCCGACAAGCAGTTGACTGCGATCCAAAAGGCAATGGCCAAGTTGGGCTCGGAGGCAACGGAAGTCGGTACGATCTTTGGCAAGGAATTGAGCCCAGCGGCCAGCGATCTTCTGGAGATATTT
>DAOUZE010000296.1 GCA_030665765.1 Filomicrobium sp. | reverse complement strand
GACGGCGTCTACACTAGATCGAGGCACACTATCAAAAACGCGCCGGGCGACGGCCAGGCGCGTAATTGGTTCGTTCGTTTTTCCGGAAGAGATCGTCTGTCCGGTCAGGCTGCGGGTGCTTCCTGCGTTGCGGCGGCTTCCTGCTTGACCTTCTTTATGTCGCGCTTGATCTTCAGACAGCGCTCAGAAAGCCCCACGTCGCTGGCCTTCATCAAGAAAGCGTCGAGTCCGCCGCGATGCTCAACGGTCTTTAGAGCATGAGCCGAAATCCGGAGCCGGAAGCTGCGTCCGAGGGCGTCACTGATCAGTGTGACGTTGCACAGGTTCGGCCGAAACTTGCGCTTCGACTTGTTTTCGGCGTGACTGCGAAGTTGCCCGGAGAGCGGGAGCTTGCCCGTCAGCTCGCATTGCCTTGTCATGGGTTCAATCTCCTGGCGCAGCTGCGTCTACAAGCAGAGGCGCGCGCCGGTGTTGCAGTTCGAAGATCATGAGAAACGATAAATCCGCCGGCACGGCCAGCGGACAGAGCGTGTTGTACTAGCGGAGGGCGGCGCTGCCCGTCAAGTCCCGCGCGTTCATTATTGGCAGTAGGCACGGTTAATCCGGCGGCTCAACCGCCGGGGTTTTGCAATTGGCCTGTTTCGGTTTCAAACGACTCTAAGCTGATTATTAACCAAGCTGCGGTAGCATCTTGCAAGTCCAAGAGTCGTCTCAAAGTCTGAGTAGCAGACTGTGTTTGGTCATGCGTTATGGGATCTTGTGTTATGTACACCCGCGTCGTTCATCCTATTTTATTCTCTCGCGCAGGCCATATGACGGCCGCGAGGTCAGGGCTGGCGGCGTTGTCGCTTGCGGCTCTTTGCTTCCAACACATTCCAGCGTCGAGCGCACCCGCACGGATGCCCTCCAAGGTCAGCGCGGTTTACGC
Source organism: Filomicrobium sp. (assembly GCA_030665765.1). Taxonomy (GTDB): domain Bacteria; phylum Pseudomonadota; class Alphaproteobacteria; order Rhizobiales; family Hyphomicrobiaceae; genus Filomicrobium. The sequence goes on along the minus strand of DAOUZE010000296.1, from coordinate 3,661 downwards.
AATCACGTTCAACGGCTTCAACATCGGCAGCTTCAGGTTCGACTCAGAGGTCGATGGAAAGCGCTATACGCTGCGTGGCGACGCGGAGCTTTCGGCGTTGCTAGGGGCGTTCAAATGGCGTGGGATTTCCGTTGCTAGTGGGCGTGTCGGCCGCAGAGGGCCGAAGCCATCGGATTACCTGCTCAGTTTCAAAGGCACGTCGCGAAATGGCTCCATCAAGGTCGGTTTTGATCGCAAGGGCGTCAATTCGGCGTCGATTGTTCCGCCGATCCCGGTGATGCCGGACGAAGTTCCGTTGCAACGCAAGCACCTCAAGGGCGCACTTGATCCGCTTACAGCGGTGATGGCGTTGACGATCGGTTCGAGCAAAAAGCCCTGTAACCAGACACTTTCGATCTTTGATGGCAAACAGCGCTTCGATCTGAAGCTGGCTTATCGTGGTGAGAGGGCGTCACAGTGGTTTCCCGGTCAACCGGGGCCGGCCACGGCCAAAATGGTCTGCTCTGTGAAGTATAAGCCGCTTGGCGGATACCGCATGACGTCGCAGACCAAGCTACTTGCCCAATCGGATGGACTCGAGATCGCTATGTTGCCGGTTCCGAGCGCTAACGTTGCCGTGCCGCATGAGATCCGTATTCCGACAGGCTATGGCGACATCGTGCTGACGGCCGAGAAGGTCAGTCTCACGGATCGCAATCAACGCCGCTTGGCGCTGCTCGGCGGTCACTAGACCGGAGCTTTAACCGTCGCCAAAGGCCGTTCTCCACTTTCAACGGCGGATCGTAGAGCGCGATCCGCCGGTTTTGCTTGGGGAAAGTTCGTTTGACGGACAAAATTGGCTGATATCGTTAAAATTCGCGGCTGCGACATTCGGCGCGGGGCTCACAACCTGCGAAGTCGCAAGGCGTTAATTGAAAAAAGCGTTACAATGAAGACGACGCGACGTGCTTGATACTTAAGAGCGAGCTGGGGCAAAGGAGCGTTGACTTGCGGAAGTGTTTGACCTTGAACACGCTGAAGAGCGTGCCGTGTTGACGCGAAGCGGGGGGCGCCCCGTTCCCTTATGCCGGTTCGTGCCGTCGCCGAATTCAAGGATTGAAATCAAGCTCATGCCAACTATTTCGGCATTCTTGTCGGCTCCAGACCGGAGGGCCTCCCGTCATGGGTAGCGTTTTAGACACCCGCATTCGCCACGTAACGGCGGTTTTGGGGCCGACCAATACTGGCAAGACGCATCTGGCTATTGAGCGGATGCTGGGTCATGAGACCGGAATGATTGGGTTGCCGCTGCGGCTTCTGGCCCGCGAGGTGTATGACAAGATCGGCAACCGTATCGGTTTCGAAAAGGTCGCCCTTATTACCGGTGAGGAAAAGATCAAACCGGAGAAGGCGCGCTTCTGGGTTTCGACTGTCGAGGCAATGCCGCGCGAAATCGACGTCGATTTTCTTGCGATCGACGAGGTGCAGCTGGCTGCCGATCCAGAGCGTGGGCATGTGTTTACTGATCGGCTGCTGCATGCTCGCGGTCGGCAGGAGACGTTTTTGCTTGGTGCGCAGACCATCCGCGAAGTCATCCAGGAGCTTATTCCGGGGGCCAATTTCATCTCGCGGCCGAGGCTTTCGCGGCTGACCTACTCAGGTCAGAAGAAAATCACGCGATTGCCGACCCGCACGGCGGTGGTGGCGTTTTCGGCCAACGAGGTCTACTCCATCGCGGAATTGATCCGGCGGCAACGTGGTGGAGCGGCGGTTGTAATGGGAGCGTTGAGCCCACGCACGCGCAATGCGCAGGTGGCGCTTTATCAATCTGGGGATGTCGACTTTCTGGTGGCTACCGATGCGATCGGGATGGGGCTCAATCTGGACGTCGATCATGTGGCTTTCGCCGCCGTGCGAAAGTTCGATGGGCAAAACCACCGTAATCTCATCGCAGGCGAGCTTGGCCAGATCGCTGGCCGTGCCGGCCGACACATGAACGATGGAACTTTTGGCGTCACTGGAGCGGTCGATCCATTCGAGTCCGAACTCATCGAAAGGCTCGAGACGCACAAGTTCGATCCCGTGCGCATGCTGCAATGGCGCAGCAATAACCTCAGTTATGCATCAATCGATGCCTTGCGGGACAGCCTGCGGGCTTTGCCCGACAGACCGCGCCTGACGCGAGCGCGATCGGCTGATGACCTCGATGCGCTGGAAGCACTGGCACGCGATCCTGAAATCGTCGACATGGCGCAGGGCCAAGCTGCAGTCGTTAAACTCTGGGATATCTGCCAGGTGCCGGATTATCGAAAGATCTCGAGCGCCTCACACGCGGAGATGGTCGGGACACTCTACAAGTTCCTGATGAGTGGAGACGGTTGCATCCCCGAAGACTGGTTTTCCAAGCAGGTTGCTTTCGGCGACCGGACGGATGGCGATATTGATACGCTGGCCAACCGCATCGCCCACATCCGGACATGGACATTTGTGTCTAACCGGAAGAATTGGCTCAAGGACCCCGATCACTGGCAAGCGCGGACGCGTGAGATCGAGGACGCATTGTCGGACGCCATGCATGAGCGGCTGACGCAGCGTTTCGTCGACAAGCGTACGAGCGCGTTGATGAAGGGGATGCGGGACAAAGATGAACTCAGCGCAGAGATCGGGGCGGACGGATCGGTGCGCGTTGAGGATCACTATGTCGGCAGGCTCGTCGGTTTCCGTTTCTCTCCGGAAACACACTCCGACAGTCTAGATGGTAAGGCCGCCCGCTATGCCGCCGCTCAAGTGTTGACGCGGGAGCTGTCGATGCGTGCCCGGCGTGTTGCGGCGGCGAAGCCTGAAGCGTTTAAGCTGTCGCGTAACGGCTCGGTTCTGTGGAAGGACGAGGAAATCGCGAAGACTTCGGCTGGCGAGGATCCGCTTCGTCCAAGCGTTGTTTTACTATGCGATGAGCATCTATCGCAGCCGGACACCGAAAAGGTTCAAGCCCGGCTCGACAAGTGGATCGTCGAGGTCGTGGATGAGCGGCTCAAGCAATTGACGGAGTTGGCTGCAGGGGAAGATATCACAGGATTGTCTCGTGGGATCGCGTTTCAGCTGAAGGAAAACTTCGGCATTCTAAAACGCGAGAACGTCGCCGAAGAGATAAAGTCACTGGACCAGCCATCACGGGCGCAGTTGCGCAAGTACGGTGTGCGGTTTGGAGCCTTCAATATCTATCTGCCGATGCTTTTGAAGCCGGCGGCGGCCGAGCTATGCGCCACATTGTGGGCGCTGAAGCACGCTGAAAAGAATAACCTCAGCCTCGCTCAACTTCCCGAGCCTCCTCGGGCGGGACTAACCTCGGTTGCGGCGGATCCAGTCACTCCCGAAGCTTACTATCGAGCGTTCGGGTTCCATTTGTGCGGTCCGCGGGCTGTGCGGCTTGATATTCTGGAACGGCTGGCTGATCTCATCCGGCCTCTCGTGGCGTGGCGCTCCAAGGAGGCCAGCGACAAAGCTCCGCCAAAGGGTTCTACGGGTGACGGCGGCTTTACGGTGACGCCGGACATGATGTCGATCCTCGGCTGTTCGCCGGCTGAGCTTGGCAACGTGCTGAAGGCGCTGGGCTTCCGTCTGGAGCGAAAACCTGCTCCAAAGTCGGAAGAAGCGGAGTCGAAACCGTTCGAGGAAGCGACAG
>DAOUZE010000376.1 GCA_030665765.1 Filomicrobium sp. | reverse complement strand
ATTGCAAAACCCCGGCGGTTGAGCCGCCGGTTTAACCGTGCCTACTGCCAATAATGAACGCGCAGGACTTGACGGGTAGCGCCACCCTCCGCTAGTAGAACATCCTCTGTCCGCTGGCCGTGCCAGCGGACTTATCGTTTCTCATGATCTTCGAACTGCAAAACCGGCGCGCGCCTCTGCTTGTAGACGCAGCTGCGCCAGGAGATTGAACCCATGACAAGGCAATGCGAGCTGACGGGCAAGCTCCCGCTCTCCGGGCAACTTCGCAGCCACGCCGAAAACAAGTCGAAGCGCAAGTTTCGGCCGAACCTGTGCAACGTCACACTGATCAGTGACGCCCTCGGACGCAGCTTCCGGCTCCGGATATCGGCTCATGCTCTAAAGACCGTTGAGCATCGCGGCGGACTCGACGCTTTCTTGATGAAGGCCAGCGACGTGGAGCTGTCTGAGCGCTGCCTGAAGATCAAGCGCGACATAAAGAAGGTCAAGCAGGAAGCGACCGCTCCCACAGCCTGACCGGACAAATAATCTCTTCCGGAAAAACGAACGAACTAATTACGCGCCTGGCCATCGCCCGGCGCGTTTCTGATAGTGCGCCTCGATCTAGTGAAGACGCCGTCGACTCCTTGCACGCTGTTCAGAAACGCCCGTTTTTTCTTCAAAAAGCTCCACCAGCTTATCGGTCATTGCACCGGCAAGCTCGGTTGGATCGGTGATCCTGACTGCAGACCGATAGTATCGCGTAACATCATGCTGGATGCCGATCGCGATGAGCTGAACCGGACTGTTGGTTTCGATCTCCTCGATCACCTGGCGCAGGTGGTTTTCCATGTACTGGCCAGCATTGGCCGTGGTCGTGGAATCATCAACGGGCTCCCCGTCAGAGATCATCATCAAAATTCTACGCTGCTCAGGACGTGCCAGCAACCTGCGGTGCGCCCAGGCCAACGCTTCCCCGTCGATGTTCTCTTTCAAGATCCCTTCCCGCATCATCAACGCGAGCGACTTCTTCGCCCGCCGCCACGGCGCATCAGCGGTTTTGTAGACGATATGGCGCAGATCGTTTAGCCGCCCGGGATTCGCGGGTCTTCCTCCTTGGATCCAGTGTTCCTTCGATTGACCACCTTTCCAAGCGCGTGTTGTGAATCCGAGTATCTCGACCTTCACACCGCAACGTTCAAGCGTCCGCGCCAGAACATCGGCACAACACGCCGCAACTAGGATCGGCCGCCCGCGCATCGACCCCGAATTGTCGATCAGCAGCGTCACGACGGTATCACGGAACTCGATATCGCATTCCTGTTTAAAGCTAAGCGGCGCGGTCGGATCGGTAATTACGCGGGTGAGTCGGGCCGAATCGAGGGTACCTTCTTCGAGATCGAAGTCCCACGCCCTGTTCTGCTGCGCCAGCAACCGCCGTTGCAAACGGTTGGCCAACCGCGCCACCACGCTCGAGAGGCCCCTCAGCTCTTTCTCAAGAAAGCCATGTAACCGCTCAAGCTCCTCCGGCGTCGCGAGTTCCTCCGCTGCGGCCTCTTCGTCGAACTTGCGGCAGAAGACTTTGTATCCAAACGACTCCGGGTCATCGAGAACCGAGACGTTTGATCTCCACGGCTCGGTCGCCTCAACCGCTTCTTCGCCGTCGGCCTCATCATCGTCGTCGTCATCCGTCGGGGCCGGCTCAAGGCTATCCTCGAATTCCCCGACGTCGTGTTGATCACTGGCATCCTGCGGTTCGGTCTCTTCAGTTCCCGTTTCGCCAGCCTCGTTTTCGTCAGCCGATTCGCTACCACCCTCTGAGGCGTCCGGCTTCTCTTCCTGTTCTGAATCTTGTGACTGCTGCCCGTCTTGGATCAAGTCCATCGCCCGCAGCATTTCCTGCATGAGCCGACCGAAGCTTTCCTGGTCCTCGACGTGATCATCGAGCTGATCGAACAGATGGCCTGCCCGTTCATCGACCCAGCTCCGCCAAGCCTGGATCATCCCCTTGGTCGTCTTCGGCGGCGCGGCACCTGTCAATTTCTGGCGAACCATCAGCGCCAGTGCGTCCGCTAGCGGCGCCTCGTCACGTGATTTGACCACCGCAAATCGGCCATGTGCATAGCTTGCCTCGAGCTTCGCCGTAAGGTTGCTCGCCATCCCGGCCATGCGGCTGGCGCCGACCGCCTCGACACGCGCCCGCTCCATGGCTTCGAAAACGTCCCTCGCTGGACCATGCGAGGGTGCGAGCCGGTGATGTAATTGTTCATCGTGGCAGGCCGCTTGCAGCGCCAACGAATCCGCCGTGCCCCTTAAGACCGCAACTTCCCGCTTGGAAGGCACGCGCGGCGGCTCTGGCAAACTGACGCTCTTACCGACCAGCAACGGCTGCCCCGGTTGGTATTTAACCTCCAATTCGCTGTCCCCCGCGACCGTCCGAACACAAGCGGCAAGCGACCGCTTCAGTGGTTCGACTGGACCTTCCTTGCGGTTGTTTGACTGGCTCATGTGGATCTTGTCTCTAGCGGCCGTTGGGCCGCAGCCGAAATCACTGCTTCACCGATCAACAGCATCCGGCCTTTGGCCATCAAATAGACCTGGTCGGTCTCCCGGTCCCTGGTTTCTCCAGTCAACTCAACGACAATGCCATTCAGTTTTTCAGACCTGTAAACAGCGGCAACCGTCCACACCAGGTCCGTCGAAGCGCCAGCCTTGACCGCCCGCCGTAAGGTGAAAGTGAATCCAAGTCCGACAGCCCCACCGTTCTTTGAAAACTTGTCCGCCAACACCGACACCAGAACGCCAGTGGAATGCGCCGCGGAGGCAATGACGCCGCCAAATCTGCTGCCGGCAGCAAATGCCGTATCATGATGCAACGGGTTGGGATCACCTGCCATATCCGCATAGGCCGCGATATTCTCGTAAGTGAACAGATAGCTCCGCGACACCGACCGGCCGATTTCAAACGGATCCCAATCCGCACTGCTATCGCCCATCAGCGTCACGACCAATGCACCTCGCTCAACCCAGCGCCACGTTCGCCGAACTTTCCGGCAAATCCTCTCCAAAACACCGCTGGTAGAGTTCGGCCACGATCGGGCGTTCCAATTCGTCGCACTTGTTGAGGAACGTCAGCCGGAACGCCAAGCCGACGTCACCGAAGATCTCCGCATTCTCCGCCCAGGTCATCACCGTCCGCGGGCTCATCACCGTCGACAGGTCGCCGTTAATGAAGGCTTGCCGAGTGAGATCGGCGACCCGCACCATGTTGGAGACCGCCTCACGTGTCTTTTCGTTCTTAGCGAACGATTTAACCTTCGACAGCACAATCCCAACTTCATCATCGTGCGGCAGGTAGTTAAGCGTCACAACGATTGACCAGCGGTCGAGCTGCCCCTGATTAAGCTGCTGCGTGCCATGATACAGGCCGGATGTATCTCCGAGCCCGATGGTGTTCGTCGTTGCAAACAGACGGAACGCCTTGTGTGGCCGGATGACGCGGGATTGATCGAGCAGCGTCAGGCGCCCGGATACTTCGAGCACGCGCTGGATCACGAACATCACGTCCGGTCG
>DAOUZE010000498.1 GCA_030665765.1 Filomicrobium sp. | reverse complement strand
ACCATAGAAGTAGCCAAGGATGGCCGCGTTCATAATCGAGCGCGCGAAGATCCAGGTCGTGACCTGGGAAAAGGTCAATGTGAAAACACCCGGCATGGCTCCCGTCGCGTCATGGCCATTGTAGAACTCACCCGTGGATTTAGCGCGTGGAGAAAAACGGAGGCTGATCAGGGATATGGCAGCCGTTATTATGGCCAGCGTAACGACGGTATCGGGCATTGTTGTCTCCGGAATTCACCCAATGACTGCGCGTCCTCTAACACGATGGATAGTAGTGGGACATGGCGGGGTAGCCCAGCTGACGCAGACGTGAAAGTTCTTGATGGGATCGCAGAGGGCGAAAGGTCGGTTCAGAACATCAGATAATCGGTCTCACGGAGGGCGTGACCGGTTGCCGTTGCTTCTTGGCTAGGAAGGACATCGCGGCTTGGCCATCGACCGTTAATGAGTGCCTCGGCATAGGGTGGGGCATAGCCTGACGCGCTCAGTGCAGCAGCTGCTTCAGTGGCGTCATAGGGCAGACGGTGCAACGCGAAACGAAGGCTGGCATTAGCTTCAGATGTGATGAGACCGAACCAACCGTCGGGCGTACCGTCATTTGCTGGCATCCCGATAACACCTGGATTGAACCAGATCCGTTGCCCGATGGGCTCGATGAAGGGAATGCCGCTATGTCCTGCGATGACGACATCGGCGTTTGCCGCGTCAAGTTCGGCTGATTTCTCTACGGCAGGCGTTGATGGAAAGATGAAGCGACTTGTCTGGCAAACGCCACCGTGGATGATGCGGATCGTGCGGTCTCCGAGTTCAAAGGCGAGCGTGTCGGGGAGGTCCTGCATCCAGTTGCGTAGATCATCCGTCAAAGCGGCATCGGCATAGCTGTACCAGGCACGCGAGAGAAGATCACAAGGTGAGCCATCGTCGAAGCCACAGCCGCAATCACCGGCGCGCTGGGCGAGCTGCTCTTCACAGTTCCCCTTGATGACGTGGCACCCCCAATCGCGAATTTCGGTTGCTGCTTCATTTGGATTTGCACAATAGGCGACGATATCTCCGGTGCAGATGACGCGATCTGCGGGAATGCCAAGGCGTGTTGCTTCTTCGCGCATGGCGCGGGTCGCTTCAAGGTTCGAATAGGGACCGCCGAAACAGAGAAGAGAACCTGTTCCGAGGAGCGCTACTGGCAAATGTTTGTCTCCCATTTTAGCGCGTCATCAAGGCGGTCGTTGCCCCAGAAGAGTTCTTCGTCAAAGGTTACAAATGTCGGCGCTCCAAATATGCCGAGCTCTTCCGCACGGGTGACTTGAGCTCTCAATAGGTCTTTTGTTTCTGAACCCGATGCGCGCTTTAGCAAGTCGGCTGAGGGAATACCAAGACGGTCCAGAATTCCGGCAATGACGTTTGGGTCTTCGATGTTGCTTGCCTCTGCAAACTCAGCGGAATACACGCTGCGACTGAACTGCGCCCGACTGGACTCATCAGGGAGCGTTAGCGCCACTCGTGCGGCGAGCAGACTGTTTTGTGGGAACGGCACCGGTTTCTTGAGGGGCGGCAGTCCAATCAGCTGACATGAGCGCGCAACGTCGTGCCACATGTAACGTCCTTTGGCGTGCTGCAAGTTGAATGGTGACGTCGACCAACCAAGTTGCTTGAAGATCGGGCCGAGAAGAAACGGTTGCCAGCTAACTGTTACGCCGTGGGTGTTGGCGAGCTCTTCAATGCGAGCTGCGGCCGGGTAGGAGTATGTGCTCGCAAACTCGTACCAAAACTCAAATCTATGCATGGCTGCCGTCGGTTAGGTAGGGAGGGAAGGAATCAGAAACTGGGTGATGATCGTTTTTGCAAACAGATAGATGAGAACAAGCTGGGCGGCCCCAACAAGCGTGCCGATAAGCTGGGCGGATTGGGTTGGTTTGCCGCTTCCGTCGGGTCGCGGTTTAAGGGACGGGATCAGGCGCTGTAGCGTCATGCCGACGAGGCCGAAGAACAACCCGATAGCAGCCGTGCCGATGACGAAGTAGACGAACGCCTGCCACGACAAGAAGGCCGCCCCTGGGGTAGTCCAAAACAAAAACACTCCAACACCAACCCATAAGACGGTTGCAAAG
>DAOUZE010000431.1 GCA_030665765.1 Filomicrobium sp. | reverse complement strand
CGAGCGCTTCATCTCATCGGTAATGGAGACTGGGCGGATGTCGTGAGGGCCGCCGGTTCCGTCGCCGGGCGTATTAGAGCTGTCTGCCACGATTCAAAAGGTCCGTTGATGGAAGTGGGCGGCTGCGACGGCACACGCCGAAAGATGAAAGTTTGCTTGCGCCCGGTTTGGTACCGACACTCATAGCGCATTGGGGGCGTGTGCCGCAATCTTGGCCCAACACTAGCAGTGAGATCATCCCCAGGATGCATTTTCGGCTGACGTGGCCGCCAGTTGACGCGGACGGACAACGCTAGCGACTTGCTAGCGTCACAGAGACCGGCTAGACCGCGCGTCTAACTCGGCAAATGCGCTTGTGACCCGGCGAAAACGACCGCTGCCACTTTCGGCAAGCGTTGGCGATCATCAAGTTAATAGCGCAGTCTTGTGTAATGTGCTGCAGATTTTACTAAGTAGATGGAGGATTTACCGAATGAACGTTGTCAAACCGCTAACCGTCGGCTTGCTGATCGCCTTGCTGGCGGCGCCCGTGTTGGCTGAAAGCCCCACCGACAAGGCGATTCCCCCGAATACCTTCATCGACTCCCAGCCTGAAGCACACTATCTGGCCAAGGATGTTCTCATTGGTGCGAAAGTGCAGGGCTCGGATGGCAAGATCATCGGCGATATTGAGGATGTCATTTTGAATGACTGGAACCGCGTTCAGGGCGTCGTCATGGGCACCGGAGGATTTCTTGGCATTGCGGAAAAGCGCATCGGCGTGAACCTGGGTGCATTGGAATTTCAGGAGAAGGACGGTAAGCGGGTCGTCGTTTTGCCGAACGTCACACAGGAATCGCTGAAGACCGCTCCCGCCTTTAAACGAGCCGAACCGAAGAAATCGCTTTTGCAGCGCGCCATGGAAAAGGCTCGCGAGTTGACCGACAAGAGTTCCGAGACGGCCAAGGAAGCCTATGAAAAGGCAAAAGAAACCGCTGGCCCGGCACTTGAGAAGGCTTCCGAAGCCGCTGGCAAGGCTTATGAATCGACAAAAGAGGCGGCCGGCAAGGCTTATGAATCAACGAAGGAAGCTGCCGGACAAGCTTACGAGAAGGCCAAGGAAGCCGCTGGCGCGGCGACCGAGGGCGACGGGGCAGCGGATAAGGCAGCTCCGAAGTCCGAGTGAGCCAATTTTTGTTTCGACTACATCGGACTTTAAAAAGACCGGAACCCGCGGCGCAAGCGCCGCGGGTTTATAGTTAAGTTTAATCCAATGCGCGGTGACCGTGTTGAACCCTTACCCGTGGAATTTATCCTAAGGGCGAGTATAAAAGGGGTAGCGCACCAACTTCTGCGCGCATCAGCATACTGAGGAGAGACATGGCAGCGGGCGGTTCTACAGCGGTCGTAGTATTTGCGCTTAGCGCGAATCTCGGTATTGCGGTGGCCAAGTTCGTCGCGGCCGCCTGGACAGGTTCGTCGGCGATGCTTTCGGAAGGCATCCACTCTCTTGTCGACAGCTCCAACCAGGGATTGATGCTGTACGGCATCAAGCGCTCGTCGCGCCCCGCGGATAAAACGCATCCTTTCGGCTATTCAAAGGAGCTCTACTTCTGGAGCTTCGTGGTCGCGATATTACTGTTCGCTTTGGGCGCCGGTATCTCGATCTACGAGGGAATCCAGAAGCTTCTGCACCCACATCCGATTACCAACGTCCACATTATCTATGCCGTTCTAGGCATCGCCATCGTGCTTGAAGGTCTGGCAACGATGAAGGCGTTCAAGGAGTTCAACAAGCGGCGGCGTGGCAAGGGATTCCTGACGGCATTGCGGCAGTCAAAAGACCCAGCTCTTTTTGCGATCTTGTTGGAGGATTTCGCAGCAATTCTCGGCCTGCTTGTGGCGATGGTCGGCGTCAGCGCGGCCTACTACTGGGGTTATGAACAGGCCGATGGGCTGGCGTCGATCGTCATCGGTATTATCCTGGCGCTGGTTGCTTTGTTCATGGCCATTGAAATCAAGGCGCTGATAATCGGTGAAGCGGCCGACGTCGAGACGCGACGCGGATTGATCAGCATCATCAATTCCGAACGTGGCGAAGGTAAACCGATCCGGACCATCAACGAAGTCCGGACCATGCATCTGGGGCCAACCGACATTCTCGTTGCAGCCAGCGTCGATTTTCGAGACGGGCTGCGCGTCGAAGACGTCGAGGCGACGACCGCAAAGTTGGAAAGATCAATCAAGGAACGCTTTCCAAAAGTCCGCCAACTGTTCCTCGAAGCGCAATCGGAAGAATCTCATAACGAGGCTGTTGCAGCGGATGCCAATCATCAGGCCGAGTTGGTTGGCGCCGAACCCACCCAACAGACAAAGACTGAGACTGTGGTTGTGCCGGCCAAGATGACGCCTTCAGCGGCAAAAGGGGCGGGTAACTTTGTGACAGCGCGGCCGATGAGCCGTAAGGGTCGCAAGCGGTCAAAGCGCACCAAGACGTGAGAAGGCCGTCAAGAAGCTGAGTTTTGCATGGCCGGAACCCTAGTTGTTGCCGGCCATGTCCTTCGTGGAGCGGTTGTTTCCGATCCTTGTCAGAACGGAATTTCGTCGTCGAGCGTCTTGTCGAAGTTGCCGCCCGAGCCACCACCACTTCCGCTGCCGCCAGAACTACCGCCGCCACCGCTGGTGCCTGAACCACCTTGCTCGTCGTAGCCGCGGCCATAATCGGATTGCGGGCTATCGCTCATGCCTGAGGAAGGACCACTGCGGCCATCCAGCATATGCAGCGTGCCGTTGAAGCCCTGCAAAACAACTTCCGTCGACCAGCGGTCCTGTCCATCCTGGCCCTGCCACTTACGGGTTTGCAACTGGCCTTCGATGTAGACCTTGGCGCCCTTGCGAAGGTACTGCTCAGCCACCTTGCAAAGGCCCTCGCTGAAAATGACCACTCGATGCCATTCGGTTTTTTCGCGGCGTTCGCCGGAATTC
>DAOUZE010000458.1 GCA_030665765.1 Filomicrobium sp. | reverse complement strand
GCTGGTGCAATCGCGCCGAAACAAGCGAGCAGCCTTGAAGCTGATGCGGAAACTGCTCAAGTCACAAGGCTTCTCGCCAGACGCCGTCGTGACAGACAAACTGCCATCATATGGCGCGGCATTGAGCGAACTTGGAATGAGGGCTCGCCACATAACCGGCGGTCGGATCAACAATCGGGCCGAGAATTCGCACCTCCCGGTACGGCAGCGAGAACGACGGATGCAGCGCTTCAAGTCCGCCGCTACGGCGCAACGATTTCTCTCAACACATGCAGCAATCTATAACGCCTTCAACGTTCAACGCCATCTGATCTCGCGCAGAACATTGCGCCAGTTCCGAACTGAAGCGATGAATAGGTGGAATGCCGTGACTACTGCAGCGTGAAAAACCGAGACGCTGTCAATTTCATGAGAGGTGCACGTGCTAACGTGACAATGCCAAGCGGACACCGTCCGGCACGTTTCGAACATCCACCCAGAGGTCAACTCCGTCAGTTGGATTCGCGTCCTCAGTCCTCCACTCCCTTAGCTCAGATCACCAACGCATTGGGGTGGCGGCGCTGAAGCGGTGTTGCAGAAGACACAAGCCACTGTTAGCAGGTATGCCTTGTGCCAGCCACCTACGGGGCCATGTCTCGGATCGCAGATTGTTGGCCGCCTTGCGAAAAACGGCTCGGATTGCGGATATTGAATAGTACGTCGTACGCTAAAGTAACACGGAATTGGTCATGGTCGCTTCCTACTGCGGCTGCACTCCTACTACTCGTCGCGTTCAGTCACGTCGTTGACGGAAACGCGCCATGGATGCTCGGGATAGCTGCTGTCCTTTTGGTCGGAACTGTATTCGCGGCCGTCCATCATGCGGAAGTCATAGCGCACCGCGTCGGCCAACCTTTTGGCTCAATACTTCTAGCGATAGCCGTAACAGTCATCGAAGTGGCTCTGATTGTCTCAATTATGCTTTCAAGCGCTGAGTATGGCTCGGGGGTTGCCCGCGACACTGTCTTTGCATCGATGATGATCGCCCTCAATGGCGTTGTCGGGCTCTGCCTGCTTGCTGGCGGGCTCCGTTATCATGAACAGGATTTCCAAGTTAGGGGTGCCAGTGGCGCTTTTGGTGTCATAGGGACGCTCGCGACGCTGGCACTCATTCTTCCCAACTACACACTCGCTGCTCCCGGTCCACTCTACGCACCGGCACAACTTGTCTTCGTAACAACCGTATCACTCGCACTGTATGGCCTGTTCCTGTTTGTCCAGAGCATTCGGCATCGAGACCATTTTCTCGATAGCGGAGAGGGAAGCGAAGCGGACCAGGAGTATACGCTGCCCGGGAATTACGCGACCATTCTAAGTGCGTTTCTACTCGTGGTAACGCTTGGCTGCGTTGTCCTGTTGGCGGAGCTGCTGTCATCCGCAGTGAAAGTTGGGGTGGCTGTAGCGGGGCTACCGCCGGCCTTTATTGGTGTCGTGATCGCGACACTGGTTCTTCTGCCCGAAGGGCTGTCGGCTTTTCGAGCGGCGCGTGCCAACAAACTCCAAACCAGCCTGAACCTGGCGCTTGGCTCAGCTCTCGCAAGTATCGGACTCACAATTCCTTCAGTCTCGGCGTTGTCGCTTCTGCTCGGCACCCCAGTGGCACTTGGCCTCGAAGCCGAACATATCGTTTTGCTTGTCCTCACTTTGTTTGCAGGCACCTTGACGCTTGCGACGGGCCGTACGACTGTTTTGCAGGGCGGCGTTCATCTCGTGATCTTCGGAGCTTTCTTGACGATCGAAGCAGTTCCCTAATCGGACTCATTGGGAGCGCATATACCTGCAAGAACATTAACCCCTGCAGCCAAATATTATTCGGACCATCTCTGTGTTTCTGTCGGCCCTAAATGGGCGCCATGCTTGAAAGATGGCAATGTGCTGCGCCCCCACCAAGAGTTGTAGATGACGCCGACATTCATACTTATTTACCCCTTACTGGTAGGAGCGCTCGATGAGGTCTTCGAAATCTGGGTCGTTGAGGTGATTCAGCCCCTGGCCTTGGCGATTACCTTCTTGCCCTGCGCCCCGGCGTCCCCTAGCGCGACTTTTTTTGGCCCGAACAGGGTCCATCAATTTTCCTGGGCTGGGCAAAGCTGACCTTCCAACCCATCCCAACATGAGGAACAAGGACCGGCCGGAAAAACCGTTTGCGAAAGCCAGCCCTCAAGTTGATGCCGAATGGACGACTTTCCACGAGCCCGACTTTTGCAAAAACATCAATAACCGGATGTGACAGTGCAATCGACAGAACATCTAAAAAGGGCGACAAGCACACTTTGAGTTTTGTCATTGCTTGACGTCGCGAACTTCGGCAAGTCACACATCATCGCAAGTGGTCGGAGTGTATGCAACGAAGCTTCGCACAGCAGCTCGCGTATTGGCCTTAGGCGTAATTCTTCCGTTCGCAGTTATTACAGCAACGTCAGCGAACGCCGGCGACGATAAGAAGGGAGGCGGTGTCGTAAAGGACGCCGCTAAGGGTGCTGCAGCCGGCGCCATTTTACCGGGGGTTAGCGCAAAAACAGGAGCGGCCGTAGGTGCCGTTGCTGGCGGCGTTAGGAAGGGCAAAGATAAAGATCACAAAGACAAAAAATAGGTCGCAACAATGCGGTTTGAAAACTACTG
>DAOUZE010000268.1 GCA_030665765.1 Filomicrobium sp. | reverse complement strand
GGGATGCCGAACACATGGCATTCAGCACAAGCAGACACCATCCATTGATGCATAAAAGCTGAGAGGACACACATGACACTCGCTACAACAAAAAATCAGACAAGGCGTCGCTTTCTCACAACAACAGCTGCAGCCGGTGCCGTCGCACCGACTTTCATTCCCGCTCGAGTCATGGGATTCGGCGGTGCGGTCCCTCCCAGTGATACGATCCGCCTCGCTGGCATAGGCATTGAAAGTCGTGGCACGACAGTTCTACAAACGATGCTCCCGCATCCTGACGTGCGGTTTGTGGCAATAGCTGATGTTCGGGCCGATCGTCGCAAAGCTGTCAAGGAAATGGCTGATCAACGAAACGGTGATACCCAATGCGATACGTATCGTGATTTCCGTGAGATGCTTGAGCGTGACGACATCGATGCCGTGCTGATAGCGACTGGAGACCGCTGGCATGCACCCGCTTCAATGCTTGCAGCGGAAGCCGGCAAGGACGTCTATAGCGAGAAACCATGTGCCATTTCTATTGACTTGGCCGGAAGACTAGCCGATACCATCCACCGCACTGGCCGCATTTTCCAGTGTGGTACACAACGACGAAGTAACTCGAATTTTATTCATGCGATTGAGCTGGCCCGCACCGGCAAACTCGGCAACCTCCATACGCTACACGCTTCAATCTATTCGCTAAGAGATAGTCACGACTGGCTTCCCGCGCAACCAGAACCTGACCCAGCCGTTATCGACTGGGACATGTGGCTCGGACCCGCGCCTTGGCGTCCATACAATGAGGCGTATGTGATGAAAGGGCAGTGGCGTGGCTACTACGATTTTGACAGCGGGGCACGGTTGCTCGACTGGGGCGCCCATACGCTTGACCTCTGCCAAGCTGCTGCCGGAGCAGATGGAACAACTCCTATTGAATATGAGCCGCTTGATGTTGCTGGCGATAACGTCATTCAGTGTACGTACGCAAATGGTGTGAAGTTGATTTTACGGAGCACGGGGTGGCTTGGCCTGGGAACGTGTCCCGTACGATTCGAAGGAGACGAAGGCTGGGTTGAAACGGGTGACACTGGCCGAATTGCCGTCTCACTCGATTCACTCCGCGCTGACTTACCCGCTCCAACAATTCGAGGAGGAATGCCAACCAACCATACCCGCAACTTCCTCGATTGCGTCAAATCGAGAGGTCGCACCACCACCAATGAAGACATCATGCGATCATCCCATATTGCATGTCATGCCGCTGCCATTGCCTGGAAGCTCAACCGCAAGCTGACGTTTGACCCAAGCACTGAAATGTTTGTTGGTGATAACGAAGCCAACCGGATGCGAAGCAGAGCAGCTCGTCAGCCGTGGGCCGTTTGATCAACACGCCCCCTTAAAAACACCCAAACATAGAAACACAATAAGGACAGCAGGTATGACTCGAATTGATCACTTCAGAGCATTGTTTTTGGCTCTCTGTTTTTCAGTGATAGCCTCTCTCGGGTTGCTCGCTCAAGCCTCACCAACAGGCACACCTGCTTCTTTGGTTACAGTGTTAACGTCGCCAGATGCATCAGTCTTTGAAAAAGCCAAGGCATGCGAACGGCTGGCGATCTTTGGCGATGAACGTTCTGTACCGGCGCTAGCTGACTTACTGACAGATGACAAGCTGTCGTCCTACGCCAGAGATGCACTTGAAGCAATCCCGGGTGAAGCGTCCGACGCCGTACTTCGCGACGCGATTGCACACCTTGAGGGCGACCGGCTGATTGACGTGCTCGCTTCGATCGGTGTGCGTCGTGATGCACAAGCGGTTGGTGTGATAGCCGCCTTACTCAGAAGTGATGATGAAGCCACGGCAGCAGCGGCTGCCCGATCCCTCGGACGCATTGGCAGCCCGCAAGCCGCTGACGAATTACAGGAAATGCTATCCGAAGCGACAGCAGGGTCGGGTATCACGTTTGCAAATGCATGCATGGTCTGCATCCAGCAACTGGCGAAGCAGGGCAGGGTGAAGGACGCCGTGACACTGTATGACGCGATCGAAGCTGCTGATCTGCCAGCCTCAATAAAGAGTAAGGCAACGTACAATATCATTCTTGCGCAAGGAGACGATGGCCTGCCAAAACTCATCGAACTGCTCGAGGCTGATGACGAGTCCAATTTCCGACTGGCCCTGCAGGCTATCAGACACTTGAAAATTGACGCCTCACCTGAGCTAGAGAAGCTCTTTCATACGGTTTCACCAGAGCGTCAGGTTCTCTTGCTTCAATCATTAGAGGAATTGGGCAACAAGACGGCGCTTCCAACGGTTATGAAAGCAGCACAGGCAGAGGACTCTGCCGTTCGCATGCAAGCGATTCGAGCACTCGCGACAGTAGGCAATGAAACGGCCGTGCCTTTATTACTTGAAGTGGGGGCAGAATCCGACGAGGAGCTTGCCGAAACTGCTCGATCGATACTCGCAGCACTTCCGTTTGGTGGAATCGACACAGCAATTCTTAGTCGACTTACGAGCGATGACATCGCTACCCAACAAATGGCTATTGATGTAGCAGCACAACGGCGGATTGCCGAGGCTTCGGCCACATTGTTTCAGCTGGCCGCAAGTGATGACGACACAACCAGAAAGGAAGCTATCAATGCGTTAGCAGCTACAATTCGAATGGAACATCTTGCTGATTTTATTTCTGTGGTAATGAAGGAACAGCGTTCACTTGGCGATGTCGCCATGCGTTCCGCACTGACTGCAGCCTGTGTTCGCATGCCACAGGAAGGCTGTGCTAAAAAACTTACAGTTGAACTAGCCACCGCGCCGCCGACAGCCAAAAAACTTCTGCTGGAACAACTTGTGTCGGTAGGTGGAGCGACTGCATTAGAAACAGTTGTGTCTGCTGCCCGTAGTAATGACCCGACCATGCAAGACGAAGCAACACGGTTGCTGGGCGAGTGGCTCACCGCCGACGCCGCGCCTGCGTTACTTGACTTGGCAACGACGCTGACAGAACGCAAGTACCAGATCCGAGCCCTTCGTGGTTGCATTCGTATTGCTCGACAACTGAACATGACACCCAAAGAACGAATGGACATCTGCAGCAAGACTCTGGCGATAGCAAGTCGTCCCGAAGACAAAGCACTCGTCCTCGACGTGCTGAAACGCCACCCGAGCCGCGAGGGCCTCCAGTTGGCCGAATCATTGCTGGAGGACCCAGAACTCCGGGCAACCGCACAACCAGCCATCCGGCTTATCAAAGAGAAGGTTGGCGAAGCGTCCGTAACGGAGCGGGGCCTCTAAAGAAGCGAACTCATCAACTTACAACTCGAAGCGATATGCATTCATCATTTCTGCATGCAGTAGCGGCCTTCACACTGCTTTGTCTGAGCGCCGTAGCGTCGGTGGCATCGCCGCTTGAACGCCCGAATGTGCTCTTCATCGCCATCGACGATCTTCGGCCTGAACTCGGTTGTTACGGAGTGGATTATATCCAGTCACCGCGCATTGATGCGTTTGCCAGAACCGCCCGGCTTTTCAAACATCATTATGTAACCGCTCCGACTTGCGGTGCCTCGCGATATGCCCTGCTGACCGGCCTCAGCCCGAGAAGCAATTACGAAGCAGGTAATCTGGCCTTTCAACAGAACATCCAATTCACTGCGCAAAGGGACATTGAATCGTTCCCCCATCTTTTCAAAGAGGCCGGGTATGAAACGATCTCCATCGGAAAGATATGCCACGGGAAACAGGATACTTTGCCGCGCAGTTGGAGCCGAATCCTGGACCGTGAAACCAAGCATCCTGATTTTCAGAATAACGCCGGCAAAAAACAGCGACACGCCGTTCGCGGGCTTGATCTACCGGACGCCGCCTACTTTGACGGGGCAATGACGGATACCGTCATCAAAACTTTAGGAACGCTGAAGGACAAACCATTCTTCTTTGCTGTTGGATTTGTCAAACCCCATCTGCCGTTCTGGGCACCGAAGAAATATTTCGACTTCTATGATCCGGAGAAGATTCCTCAAGCCGATTGGGGTGAGCAGCCGGAATCGCCGTCGTACCATCCGAGTTTTGAGTTGATGCAGCAGTATGGCCATCATCCTGATGATGGCCTGGAAGATCCGGACTACCGACGGAAACTGAAACACGGCTACGCCGCCTGCGTCAGTTTTGTCGATGCCCAGATCGGGCGCATTCTGGACGAAGTCAAATCACTCGGCCTGAATAAGAACACCATTATTGTGCTCTGGGGTGATCATGGCTGGCACCTGGGAGAGCATCGCCTTTTCGGTAAGCACACCAGCTTTGAAAGGGCGTTGAAATCGCCTCTTATCATTCGAACTCCTGCAATGAAAAACAAAGGGACGGCCACCAGCGCTCTGGTGCAGAGTATTGACATCTACCCAACCCTTGCCGGCCTCTGCGGTTTGACGCCTCCTACGGATATCGACGGAAGACCGTTCCTTGGTCTCCTCGAGGATCCGAATCTCCCCGGACCAGAAGTTGCGCTCAGTTACAACATGTCCTACGGCGCTCCGTTTCGAGGAATGCGCAGGATGTACGCCGTGACGATGCGGACCAAGGACTACCGTTACATTCAATGGCAGAAGGATCTGGGGCGAGGGGAGCTCATGTTCCAGGAACTCTATGACCATCGCGTTGATCCGGATGAGAAAGACAATCTGGCTGAATCGAGCCTCGAAATCGTGGATCACCTTTCAAAACGCCTGGTACAAATTCAAGCCGATCAAAACTAATTGAAGGAACGCTTGCTGTTTTTTGTTCTGTGAGGACCCTCCCGCTCATTCCACTGAAAATTTTCCACTTTGTTGGAAACAATTGCCCCTTTCATATCATTAGTACGCATGAGAAGACCCATAAAAAGAACTGAAAAGAAGTCTCTCAGTATTTACCTCACATCGATTGTCTTGCTCGTAACTGCGCCGCCAGCTGTGGCTGAGTCCTGGGTAGTGAAGAGCCAGGACGACTGGACCGCTGCCAGGGGAGCCGCGGACAACGTGGAGCTCACTGATGGCTTCGCCAAACCCAAGGCTGACAATGCTAGTTTCCAGAGTGTCGTCAAAACCTTTTCCAAAAATCACAAGCTGAAGTCGATGGTGTTCGAGCAATCTCCCGTCTGGGACAACTGGGAGGCGATCGATGACATCACGCCTTCAGGAGCTGGAAACGCCTACGTGTTTCTTCCGGTTGCGCCGGGCGATTACTACTTTTTTGCGACAAGAACCTGGCCCCAAATGGAATACCCAGAGGGGCTCACCC
>DAOUZE010000193.1 GCA_030665765.1 Filomicrobium sp. | reverse complement strand
TGCGCGAAATCGAGCGGAACGTCGCCATTCGCGTCGAAGAGACCGAAGACAAGGAAGCGTTCATCGTCTCCGGACGCGGCGAACTTCAGCTCGCCATCCTCATTGAGAACATGCGCCGCGAAGGCTTCGAGCTGACCGTTTCGAGACCGCGCGTCGTTTTCAAGAGCGACGATGAGACCGGCCAGCGCTTGGAGCCGATCGAGGAAGTCATCGTCGACGTTGACGACGAGCACACCGGTGTCGTCGTGAAAAAGCTGTCCGAACGCAGAGGCGACATGGCCGAGATGAAACCGTCTGGCGGCGGCCGCACGAGGCTCGTGTTCCACGTGCCGACTCGTGGTCTGCTCGGGTACCAGTCCGAACTCCTCTCTGACACCCGCGGCACTGCCGTCATGAACCGCCTCTTCCACGCCTACGCGCCCTACAAGGGCGAGATCCCTGGCCGCCGGACTGGCGTTTTGATCTCCAACGGCACCGGCGCCGCAACGGCATACTCGCTATTCTATCTCCAGGATCGCGGTCCCGCGATGATCGGCCCGCAGACCAAGGTCTACGAAGGCATGATCATCGGACAGCACACACGGGAGAACGACTTGATCGTCAATGTCGTCGAAGCAAAGAAACTGACGAACGTCCGCTCGTCGGGCAAGGACGAAGCCTTGACCTTGTCGCCACCCTTGAAGCTGTCGCTCGAAGCCTCGCTGAGCTACATCGCCGACGATGAACTCGTAGAGATCACGCCGGAGAACATCCGCCTGCGCAAACGCTGGCTCGACCCCAACGAGCGCAAGAAGCAGGAGCGCAAACGCGAAGCCGATAGCAAGGTGGCCTGACGGGGGCGACGCCGGCCAGATTTATAGTTACGACAGCGGGTATGCAGCTTCAGCGCTTCTTGAGCTCATAGTCGAATGCCAGAACGGCCTTGTTCTTTTTGATCGCCGTGCCGCGGTCGGGGTCCTTGTCGGCCGCCGACAGCGCTTCGTAAGCCAATAGAATAGGGTGCTTTTTGGCCTCAGCGTCACGGCGCGGGGCGTAGCATCAACCTTGCTGCTACCGCAAGCGCACCCAGTTTTAGTGGGCATTCTCCGCCAGCTTTTCGGGCAGTTCGGCAAGATCGGAACCAATATCCACCTCGCAGATATCGATAGGCCGCGGCGTAAATTCGGTCATTATTTTTCCCTCCTGACGCGGTTGCTTTCGACGGTTGCCAATCAAAACCGCATTGGCCCGTCTGGAGTAAGGCCGCAACGCATCCAGATTAAATTATCGAAGGGCAACGTCAGGCTGTTGTTGACAGAACACAGCCCTCTTTGACACGCCAGGCGAACACCAATACTCGGTTTCCATGATGGACTTAGCCACGCGCTGGCCGCAAGGCCTCACTCCCACGGATGAATACCAGGCCGCCCTCGATTTCATCCAGGATGACGATGGCCATCTGTTCGTCACCGGCCGGGCGGGCACCGGCAAGTCGACCTTGCTTCGCGCCATCCGCGACATGCTGCCCCAAGAGATGGTCATTCTTGCACCGACCGGCCTTGCGGCGGTCAACATTGGCGGCCAGACGATCCATTCATTTTTCGGCCTACCGCCACGCCTGATCCGGCCCGAAGACATCAAGCGCAGCCGCAACGGCCGTGTCATGCGCCGGCTTGAATTCATCATCATCGACGAAGTTTCCATGGTCCGTTCCGATCTGATGTGGGCCATCGACCAGTCGTTGCGCCTCAATCGCGGACGCGCCCGCGAGCCCTTCGGCGGCTGCCGGTTGATCCTGTTTGGCGACCTGCATCAGCTTCCGCCGGTGGTCCAAGAAGCCGAAGTCGCCGAGCACCTCGAATCCACCTACGGCGGACCGTTTTTCTTCTCGGTCTCCTCACTGAATGAGGGCTCAGGCACAGCGCTGATCGAACTCAACCAGGTTTTCCGCCAATCAGACGAAGACTTGATCAGCGTCCTCAACCGCATACGCGACGGCGACGTCGATGAGGCTGATCTTGAGTGTCTCAATCAGCGTGTTTCCCCGATCCGGACCCTGAGCGAAGGTGACCCCTATGTCATCCTGACCCCAACTAATGCGGCCGCCCAGCGCATCAACTTTGCGTACCTCGATGCTCTATCTACGGAACCGCGTGCCTACGAGGCCAACCTCACTGGCGAGTTCAACCAGAGCGCCCAGCCCACCGACACAAGGCTAATCCTGAAGACAGGCGCAAAGGTCATCATGCTGCGTAACGATCCCGACCGGCGTTGGGTCAACGGCAGTATCGCCCGCGTTTCGAGACTGACCGAAGATCGGGTCTGGATCGAGATTTCGGGACGCGAGCACGAGATCGAGCCGGTCGCCTGGGAGCAGCGCCGCTATGCCTTCGATAAGACCGCCGAGAAGGTCGTCGAAACGGTTTCCGGAACATTCACTCAGTTCCCGCTGCGGCTCGCCTGGGCGCTGACGATACACAAATCCCAAGGCCTGACCCTTGAGCGAGCTTACATCGACCTCGGACGCGGCACCTTCGCCCACGGCCAGGCATATGTCGCTTTGTCGCGGTGCGTTTCATTGGAGGGACTTGCCCTGGCTCGGCCGCTGCGACCTCATGACATCCTGTTCGACCGCTCTGCACTGCAGTACCGCGACCTTTTTCACAACATCAACTGATCCTCAAACCTATGACTCCAAACACGTTTTTCCGCGCTTGCGAAACGATGTTTAGATAGGATTGATGCGTTGCAACGTACTCAGAAACAGCCGCGCTAAAAGGGTTTTAGAGCTGTTCACTGAACGCTTCTGAGACCCGTATCGACTAAGGTATATTGAAGTGGAATGCAGATCTTTGTTGCGCTGCACAATCAATCGCACTATATTGCAGATTATCGGAAACGCAGCGACTGCTTAGTCGTTCCTGCACTGCACGAGGCCTGCTGCTGCCACCCGAACCCAACACGTAGCATCGCCGCACGAGTTAACACATCAATCGACCCATGAAGGAGCACCCTCCCATGAACGAACAGTTCACCCGCCAGGCTCACGATATGTTCGCAGCCGCTAAAGAAGCCCGCATCCCTGAAAATCTCCAGGCATTCGCTGAAGAGGGCGTAACGAAGTCCCGCGAAGCATTCACCAAGATGAATACGGTGGCTCAGGACAGCGCCAAAGCTGCTGAGGAAGTCCTCCTCGCTGCCCAGGCCGGCGCAAAAGCAATCGGTGAAAAGATGGTCCACAACACGACGGTCAACGCCCAGGCCGTTTTCGACGCAGCAGAATCTATCGCTCGCGCCAAGACGCTCCCTGAAGCTGCCCGCCTGCAGGCTAACTTCTTCCAGCAGCAGTTCGCTGTTGCCGGCGCACAAACGAAAGAACTCTTCGAGCTGTCTTCGAAAGTTGCTCGCCAGACGTTTGAGACCATGAACACTGCTTCTCAAAAGAACTTCGAGCAGTTCAAGAATTAATTGACACATCTTTTCGCTTCCGGCAGCTGCCCGCCTGAAGCCGCAAACGGCGCGGATCCCAATCCCGCGCCGTTTGTTTTTTCCACGGCGCGAAAGCGAAACCGGCTGCAGCGATAGAAACCGATTCCCCCCAATGACCACCACAGCTGACGGTTTCTGGCCTCAAAGCAGACCACCTGCTAGACTTCCCCCATGCTGGACGCCCATCGCCATGTCTCAGTCCGCCCCGCGACCGCCGCTGACGCCGCCGCTCTAGCGGAGATTTTTCAAACGTCATGGTACCACGCCTATACCGGTGTCATCCCCTACGAACAACTGGCAAAGACCCTGGAACACCGCGGCGATCACTGGTGTTCACGGACACTGCACCGCGGCAGAGCCTACCTTATCCTCGAGGTCATGGGTAAGCCCTCGGGTTATGCAAGCTTCGGCCGCGCCCGCTATCCAGGTCCCCGAGAAGGCGAAATCTACCAACTCTACCTATCTCCGCTCTATCAGGGCCTAGGTTTCGGCGAGCATTTGTTTGAAGCCTGCCGCGTCGCGCTTGATCAAGGCGGCCGGAAAGGTCTGATGGTCTGGGTCTTGCGCGAAAACCACCCGGCCCGCCAGTTCTACATCCATCGCGGAGGACGGGCCGCACTTCGCCGCATCGACCTATCACTCGGCGCACCGCTGGAGAAGCTCGGTTACGTCTGGGATTGAAGGATCCGAAATCCTTTCCGCCAATGGAGGCGATGAGCCCCTCAGGACGCCTGCGGCAACAGTCCATCAAGTCCACCGAATACCCGCGCCTCCCACCAAAAGCCCATCGCCGGCTGCTGGCATCCCGTAGCGCCACAGCGTATGAAGGATTGGACGCAACGAACCACAATCGACCGGACGCCAGGCGCGACCCTGCCGCGGCCGCTACACGGCGGCCGGCTTTCCGCCGAGCCCAGGAGAACCCACATGCGCATCGACGCCATCCCCATTGGCCACAATCCACCAGAGGACATCAATGTCATCATCGAGGTCCCCGTCGGCGGTGAACCGATCAAATATGAGATGAACAAAGACGCCGGCACGCTGTTCGTTGATCGCTTCCTGTATACCCCGATGCGCTATCCCGGAAACTACGGCTTTGTACCGCACACGCTCTCCGCCGACGGCGATCCCGTCGACGTCCTCGTCTGCAACACACGCGCGATATTCCCGGGCGCGGTCATCAACTGCCGTCCGGTCGGTGTCCTTGTCATGGAGGACGACGGCGGTGGCGATGAGAAAATCATCGCAGTACCCACGTCGAAGTTGACCCAGCGCTATGATAAAATCAAAAATTACACCGATCTTCCGGACATCTCGATGAGCCAGGTCGAGCACTTTTTTAGCCACTACAAGGACTTGGAGCCTGAAAAGTGGGTCAAGATCGGGCACTGGGGCAAAGCCGATGAGGCCCGTCAATGCATCCTCGATTGCATCGAGCGCGCGAAAACCAGTTAACGACGGGCAAACATACAGCGGAGGCGCGGCAAGAAACGCATGGCTGATCTGAAAATCGCGGTCATGGGCGCATCGGGGCGCATGGGCCGAGCCCTAATCCGCGCCGTTCATGAACAAAACGGCGCGGTGATCTCCGGCGGCACCGAGTACGAGGGCTCACCCGCCATCGGAGCCGATCTCGGTACGCTGGCCGGCCTCGATCCGCTTGGCCTAACCGTCAGCATGAAGACCGAAGACGTGATTGCCGCGTCTGACGCAATTCTGGACTTTACCGCCCCTCAAGCCACCATCAGGTTCTCCCGCCTGGCCGCCAGGCATGGCGTTGCCCACATAATTGGCACCACCGGTTTCACCGGCAACGACGACGCCGCTATCGTTGAGGCCGCGCGGCAAACCTGCATTGTCAAGGCCGGCAATATGAGCTTGGGTGTAAACCTGCTAACGGCCCTGACCGCCAAGGTTGCAGCCGCACTCGACGAGGATTTCGACATCGAAATCGTCGAAATGCACCACCGCCATAAGGTCGATGCCCCGTCCGGAACCGCCCTGATGTTGGCCCAGGCCGCCGCCGAAGGCCGAGGCGCCGCGTTTCTGGAAAAAGCAGTCCGTACCCGTGACGGTCACACAGGCGAGCGTCGTCGAGGCGACATCGGCATCCAGACCCTGCGCGGCGGCTCCGTGGTCGGCGATCACACGGTCATTTTTGCGGGTAATGGTGAACGCATATCGCTGTCGCACCAAGCCGAAGACCGCTCTATTTTCGCCAAAGGCGCCGTCAAAGCAGGCTTGTGGACACGCGACAAAGAGCCAGGCTTATATTCCATGATTGACGTTCTGGGCTTATAGATATGGCCTAGAAAAAGAACTGAGGGTTCAAGGGGACGCCAGAATGATGGACAACGTGCTTGTTCTCGTACGCCACGGCCAAAGTGAATGGAATGAGCGCAATCTATTCACGGGCTGGCGCGATCCGGACCTGACGAAACTCGGCGTCCAGGAGGCGGAAAAAGCCGGCAAGTTGCTCAAGGCCCAAGGCATCAAGTTCGATATTGCCTACACTAGCGTCCTACTGCGCGCCAAACGCACACTGTCGATCATCATGGAGAAGCTTAACCAGACCCAGGTCCCGGTCACCTGCGATTTGGCGCTGAACGAACGCGACTATGGTGAGCTGTCAGGCCTCAATAAGGACGAGGCCCGCAACCAGTGGGGCGAGGAGCAAGTCCTGATGTGGCGGCGAAGCTATGATATTCCGCCACCGGGCGGTGAAAGTTTGAAGGACACCGCCGCCCGCGTTTTGCCCTACTACAAGAAACAAATCTGGCCCGCGGTGAAATCGGGCAAGAATGTCATTGTCGCCGCACACGGCAACTCCATCCGCGCCCTGATCATGTACCTGGAAGAGCTTTCCGCCCAACAGATTGTCGAACGGGAAGTGGCAACGGGCGTACCCATGGTCTACCGCCTGACGATGCACGGTCACGTCGAGGACTGCCGCAACCTCGTGGCCTGACCGGGGGATCGCCCGCCTGGGCAAGCTCAAGGCTTAATGTATGTGTAACCCATACCCTGTAAGCGACTCACTTCGGCCACGCCGGACGGAACGATGTCCTCTTCAAACACTTCGAAAAGGTCTTTGTCTTTATCGATTTTGCGGCCCCGCAACGTATTCGAGCAGACATTGAAACCGACGTTCTGACCTTTGAGATTGCTGACGTTGCCCTGCAGTTTGAGGTCGTCCTTGGCCTGCACCAACAAACCCAGACCGTTCCCATGCATGACCACCTTGACCTCGAGGTTGTCTTTGCCGACTGCGTTGATGTGGTTTTGAATATTGCGCAGCGCGCCATAGTATTTCTTGCCGCCATCACCGCCCGGATAGTTGATGTGATACACGACCTTCTGCTTGCCATAACGGCTGTCTTCGGCTTG
>DAOUZE010000154.1 GCA_030665765.1 Filomicrobium sp. | reverse complement strand
CATCGCGTTGCTGGCGGCTGCCGCCCAACTAATGGGCGCGGGCGGGTGGACCCTCGTCGACGGTATCATGTTCGTCTGTTTCGCGCTTGGAACACCATGGGCGATCCTTGGCTTCTGGAATGCTGTCATCGGTCTCTGGCTTCTTCATGGCCATTCGTCGCTAATGCAAGCGGTGGCGCCTTATGCCCGGGCCGGGGACCGGGATACGCCGCTTCACGTCAAGACAGCCGTTCTCATGACGTTACGCAATGAAGATCCGGCACGGGCCATTGCACGGCTGCAAACGGTGAAGCAGAGCCTTGATGAAACCGGACAAGGTGGCGTTTACAGCTACTTCGTGCTGAGCGATACCGACGATCCGGCGATCGCGGAACAAGAAGAGCGATTGGTTGGCGAATGGCGTTCTTCGATCCAGGATCAAGATCGTATCGTCTACCGTCGCCGCACGGATAACACAGGCTTCAAAGCTGGTAACGTGCGTGACTTCTGTGAACATTGAAGCGCCGATTTCGATCTCATGTTACCGCTGGATGCCGATAGTCTGATGTCGGGCGAGGCTATCGTGAAGATGACGCGCATGATGCAGGCGCATCCCCGTATGGGCATTCTACAGAGCCTGGTCGTCGGGATGCCGTCAAGCAGTGCGTTTGCCCGCATTTTCCAATTCGGCATGCGTCACGGTATGCGCTCCTACACGATGGGTCAGGCTTGGTGGGTTGCCGATTGCGGGCCATTCTGGGGCCATAACGCGCTGGTTC
Source organism: Filomicrobium sp. (assembly GCA_030665765.1). Lineage (GTDB taxonomy): Bacteria > Pseudomonadota > Alphaproteobacteria > Rhizobiales > Hyphomicrobiaceae > Filomicrobium. The sequence goes on along the minus strand of DAOUZE010000154.1, from coordinate 7,243 downwards.
GGGTGCGTCCTTTCAAGGTGCATTGTGATCTTCCGTTGCTGCCGGGCAAGCCACCTCTTGGCGGGCATATCCTGAGCCATGATCAGGTTGAGGCGGTAATGATGCGCAAGGCGGGTTACGAAGTGCGCGTGCTGCCCTTTGAAATTGGCTCTTGGGAGGAGAATCCACCAACTATGATCGACTTCGCCAAGCGCGATGTCCGCTGGTGTCAGGGCAACATGCAGTACGCGAGTTTGCTCGGCCTGCCTGGTTTGTTGCCATTGAGCCGGTTTCAGTTGGCGTGGGCGATGCTGATGTTCATTGGCATTCCGGCCTGGACCTTGATGATCGCATTGCTGCCGGTGGCCGCTTATGAAGCTCGAGCAATTGCCGATTATCCTGTGGCGTTGGCGATCGCTTTGTATGTTGCGTTTTTCACAATGTACCTGGCGCCGAAAAACGCCGGCTTGATTGATACTGCGCTGACCAAGGGTGGGGCTGCCAGTTACGGTGGTCCGCTGCGATTTGCGGCCAGTGCGCTTATCGAGTTGGTCTTCTCCTTTTTACAGGGCGCCATTTCGACGGTGAGGACCACGGTATTCATGATTGGTCTGGCGTTCGGAAAGTCCGTGACCTGGGGTGGCCAGTCACGCGATGCGCGCGGTATTTCATGGCCTTCAGCGGTGCAAAATTTTTGGCCTCAGACGCTGTTTGGTATCGTCGTGTGTGGGGCGCTTTTGGTGATTTCGCCGACCATATTAATGTGGAGTTTCCCGCTAACGATTGGCTATCTGCTGGCCGTTCCGTTCGCTGTGTTGACGTCGTCGCCGGCTGTCGGGCGCTGGCTTCAGGATTGGGGGCTATGCGGCATTCCCGAGGACTTTGCCCCGTCGCAGGAAATTTGGCGTTGGAAGAATGCGCCGAAGATCCAGCGCCAGTGTCCAGCCTCCTTCAACAGACCTCATAGTTTCGTTCAGTTATGGATCCGTCTCAGATTTCGATTATTGAGCAGCTTAAGGACGACTACCCCGGTCTTCGCAGGTCACTGGACGTCTATTACGGCGATGTCGTGCGTGACGCTGCGATGGACGGACTGAACGCCCGTTTCATTACGCCCGGTGGCCTGGCTTTTGATATCGGGAGTCACGTCGGTGACCGCGTTGGATCGTTTCGGAGACTCGGCGCGCGGGTGGTTGCTATCGAGCCGCAACCTGATTGCGTGGCTGTAATCGGTAGGGTCTATGCAGCCGACCGGGATGTGCATGTCGAGGAGGCAGCCTGTGGTGCTGACCCTGGTGTGTTGCAACTGCGGGTCAACTCGGCGAACCCGACGGTGACGACGGCCTCGGATGGCTTTGTCGAGGCGGCCGAAGGAGCGGAAGGATGGGAGGGGCAGGTTTGGGACCGGGAAATCGAAGTACCCGCGGTGACGCTCGATCAGCTTGTTGCGAAATATGGAATGCCGGATTTTGCCAAGATCGACGTTGAGGGCTTTGAAGACCAGGTTCTTGCGGGGCTGACATTGCCCGTGGCAGCCTTGTCTTTTGAGTTCACGACGATCGATCGCGATGTTGCTTGTAGGTGTCTTCAGAGGCTTGCCGCACTTGGGCCTTACCGCTTCAATATCGCCCTTGGCGAATCCCACAAGCTTACCCTTGGAGACGGCAATGAGATTGATGCCATCGCAATGGCCGCGCATGTTCGTGCTCTGCCGCATGAGGCGAACTCCGGTGACATCTACGCCATTCTTCAGGTTCGATAGATGGTGCGTTTGGATTATTGCTGCCTCAGTCTTGGCCGGATTCATCTTTTCGGGAACCAGCGCCGGGATAGCGCAAAGTCCGGTCGGAGTTAAAGTCGAGAACCGGTCCGAGCCTGTGCTGTGTGCGGAAAAAGATAACGTCACGCTGGCGTTCTCGCATCCTAAGGTGACGCAGTTTCGCATCGAGGCGGCGCATCCAAATTATATAAATACTCTGCAAAAGGATTCTTTTGCGCCGGATTGGACAGCTTGTGAGTTCGCTGAAGAAGCCAAGGCGCAGCCGCTACCGCCGCGCAAAGTTACGCTTTACGAAGACGTCAATCTCTGGGTCGTGGGCTACTCCTTCGCCAACTTTTGGCGCGATCGTAAAGTTCCATTCCGGGTGGGCGACAAGAGCGACGACAGTTTGCACGTCGTGCAAGTCTGGGTCCGTCAGGACGAACGTGCGGAGGAAGTTCTTGTTGTCTATCCGACGGACGGTTACTGGCGTGCAAGGCCGTTGCCGCCGAAGCATCTGGTTTGGAGTGCCTATGGTTCGTCGTTCCTGGTTGGTCCCGTGGAGGATGCTGGGCGGCCGGTCGTCAATCTCTCCGAAATCGTTTTCGATCCCAAAGTCCGGGCGTTTACATTGAAATTTGCCGGTGGTGGTTCGGCCAATCTTAAAATTGCGCGGCTTGATCGGGAAGCACAGGTGCTGGACGTCACGTTCTCCGAGCCGATCGCGGGGCCACCTTTCGCCGCGCTCCGTTCCATGTACGTGACGCGTTTCAATAATGATGTCGCCGAAGTTGGAATTCTCGAGACGGGTGCTAGCAGTTGGCTTGAAGAGCCGATTATGAAGTTCAAGGGGGCTGCCTCGGCCAATGAAGTCTGGACAGGCCGGCTCTTTCCGTCCCGCCACAACACCTCTGCGCCCGATACGGTGTTTCGAGAATTCAAGGGACCACCACAGGCAGTGCCGAAAGAGGCGGAGCTAGCGCCCAAAAAGCGTTGAGCTGTAACGCTTCACCACGCCAAGTATGGCATTGCGGCAATGGCTGGCGGAGCGTTGAAGGTCAAAACTTCGCCCAGGCGAATATGGCAGATATCTCCGTCGATGACTGCTTCATCGCGGTGAATTCCACCGGCTATGAAAAGCGCATCGACACCGAATTTCTCCGCACCCGTCAAGTCGGTGCGGACAGAATCGCCCACGACCAATAGGCGCGAGCGATCAACCGGCGCCCCGCGTAGCACTTCGGCTTGTTCCAGGGCGGTCTGGTAGGCCACGTCGTACGGTTTGCCTGCCCAAAAGACTTCGCCACCGATTTCTTGGTAGAGATCACCAAGTGCACCCGCGCACAAATAGAGTGTGCCGCCGACGTCGACCACGAGATCGGGATTGGCGCACACAAAGGGAAGCGCTTGGTTCTTGGCTTCCAGTAATAGAGCTCGGTAATCCTCAGCTGTTTCGCGGATGTCGTCGTTGAGGCCGGAACAGAGGACGGCGTCGGCCAACTCTAATTTGCTTGTGAGTGTGCCGGCCTTTTCGAATAAAGCGGCATCGCGGTCCTGAGGCCCGATTGCAAAAAGCTTGCGAAGGCCGCTTTGCGTGATATGCCGCAAAGCGATGTCACCGGAAGACACGATCGCGTCCCAGGCCTGCCGAGATAGTTGACGCTCGAGCAACATGCGAGCGACCTGATGGTTGGGGACGGGCGCGTTCGAAACAAGGATGACGGTGCCGCCAGCTTGGCGGAAGCGTATCAATGCATCGGCCGCGGGACCGAGCGCCAGGTGACCGTCGTGGACGACGCCCCAGACGTCGCAGAAGAGGACGTCGTAACGTTGCAAGAGGCCGCCAGCGTTTCTAATGATCGGCGTGACGCCGTCACCCATCTACCTATCCTTGTCCGAGGTCCCGAAAACTAGTTGCCGAGGCCGAAGGCTGGCCGCAGGCGAATGCCGATCAGTGATCCTGCGAAGGCTGCGCCAAACCAGACCCAGCCGTGCAGTGATCCCGAAGCGATACCACCGAGGAAGGCGCCAATATTGCAGCCAAAGGAAAGACGGGCACCATAACCCATCAGTAACCCGCCAAGAAGGGCTCCAACAATACCTATGAGCGTCGGCCAGGGACCTTTTGCGAATTTACCAGCCAGGCCGGCAGCCAGCATTGCGCCGAGGATCAGGCCGATGTTCATCACTGACTGCTGGTTTGTCACCACCGCGCCGTACAGCGTGTCGGGTGTTTTTGCCCATCCCCAGAATGTGTAAGCGCTGACGTCCAGACCGGCGAACGCCGCGATGGCGGCGCCCCAGAGCGCGAAGCCATAGGTGACGGCCCAGGGGAAGCCGCCAACCAACAGCGTCGCAACATTGAGCACGACGAGCGCAAGTCCTGCCCATAGGAAGTTCCACGGGCCCTGCCAGAAGCGTTGTCTTTGCAGTCTGGGCGGCAGCATCTGGCTGTATTCCCGCCGATACTTGCGCTCCCAAACTTCAACGATCACCCAAACAATTGCGAGGCCGGCCAGTCCGATCGCCAGTGCGCCCGTAATGCCGAAGACCTGGGCCAGGTTCACCGTGCCGATGCCGGGCAGCTGCCACCAGGATATCTGTAGCGAGGCCAGCAGCGAGCCTATAATGAAGCCTGGAAGCGTGAAAAGCATACGCTTTGAGCCAGCGCCCAAAGTGAACAGCGTGCCCGAACCACAGCCGTTCCCCAGCTGCATACCAAGGCCGAACATTAGGGCGCCGATCACGACCGTCCAACTCACCGGTGCTATTAAGCCGCCATAGTGACGGTCGCCTGGCAGCATTCCCGCGATGATCGGGATAAAGAACAGCATGGTTGCTGCAATGACTGCGAGTTGTGCTTTGAGACCGCGACCATCGCCGCGCGTGACAACTGTCCGCCAACCGGCGGTAAAGCCGAAGGCGCCGTGCAGTAGTGCGAAGCCAAGTCCGGCACCAATCAGGAATAAGACCGACTTCTGCGTTGAGACGCCCAGCGCGAGGAGAACCGCGCAGACGACTATAAGGACACCGGAAATCGCGACGACCCGCGGATTAAAGGGAACCAAGGAAGGTTTTGGCTCAGATTTGAGCACAGCGGCATCCTGTTGCGACATAACAACCTCGGAGTTGAGCCGTTCTTCAAGTTGCAATCAAGTTTGGGCGCTTAGCGGCGGATGCGTCGGCGACGGGGGAACGGCGAGACCTCTTTTGGTCTTGGAACCTCCCCGATTGTTGCATCATCTGCAACCGAATCTTGTCCCTCGTCAGAGGTGGCGGCGACGCCGTCCTGCGGGGACTTGCAGCCTGTTAGCCAGACGTCAAAGACGGGATGCTCCAGGGCATTGAGACCAGGGCTTTCAGCAAGCATCCATCCGGTGAAGAGGCGATCCGTGGAGCCGTCGAGCTTGATCTCGTCGATCTCTACAAATGTTGTCGTCTTAGGCCGTTCGGTTGGCGGACGCGAATTGCAGATCCGTGCCGTGATTTTCAGGGCCCCGAATTCGACGGTCTGGTCGATAGGCACTTCAAGCTCAGAGATCCGTGCAGTGACCTTGTCGAGCGCCGCAAAGACCGCGACCGCGTTCTCAATCCGTCCCGCGTGGGTTGGCTGGGTGATACAGATCATTACGGCTGCAACCGCAGCACTGCGTGTCAACAAGCTCACGAGCGGCCCTCGACAATGACAATATCTGAATCCGCGGTGACGTGGCGTAGTTCCGCGGCAGCCTGATACGCTGAAGACAAGTAACGAGCCAAGGCGGTGTCATAGGACTCGAATTCGATAACAACGTGACGTTGCTTGGCTGAGCCTTCGGGCGCTATGTGGGAACCGCCCCGCACGAGGAACCTAGCGCCGTACTTTTCGAATGAGATTTTCCCGGCCTCGATGCATTTTGGGTAGTTCGTCTGATCGGTCACCTTGATATGAACGATCCAATAGCCCTTGGTCCTGCCAGGTTCCCGTATCACCGCCCACATCTGGCGCCCACCAACTTATTCAGGGCGCCAGGCGGAGTAATCACCGGTCGCTTTGGGCCGCGACTGAGGGGTGAGTATTGACCCATCGGGCCGGTAGGCCTGCGAAGTGCCCGTCATGTTCATTTCATGCGGCTTTTGCCAGGGTTTGGGCTGATAGTCCTCCTTGGTGGGAGGCGTATCGACCGTGTGGTGCAGCCAGCCGTGCCAATCCGCCGGTACTTTGGAAGCATCCGCGAGGTCCTGGTAGGTGACGAAGCGGCGGGGAACGCCCAATGATCCCACATCCTTGCGCTGTTCATAATAGCGGTTGCCGAATTCGTCTTCGCCAACGAACTCGGCGATCTTAGCAATCGTCCACCTGGTGCCCCAGGTGTTGCCGCCCCATCAGCAGAAGATTTCGCTCAGGATTCCCACTTCTTCGTTCCCACTTTTCAGCTTATCTGTGGTTCGCGATTTCCTCGCCTGAGCTTAGACCAGACGAGACCATGCTTGTCTATACGGCGGATAGGCGCGGCATCCGTGCCACAGTGTGTGCATGCGGAATCGCACTAGTCTCGTGGGCAGGTTGAAAACCTATCCTCATTTGTCCGCAGTTTAGAAATCCGCAGCTAGGCGCTGCGAGCCGGCAAACGGCGGGTTTTTCCGGGAGATCTTGACAGGGTATCAACAAGTCTTCCACAGGGCCTCAACATCTAGTCGCTCCACCCCCCTCCCAACACGAATCACACAACAGGTTGTAGTGGGTGGTTTTGTCGGACTTCGAATCGACCTAGCTTTTTAGATGTCGGACGGGAGGTGTCAGTGAGTGCACCTTCGTGAAGCTTCGGCAGTGTCCAGCGTCGTTTTCAAATTCCTTGTCATGCATCGTTTAGCTCCTGCGCGGCCGTTTGCCGCCGGAGAGTGAGTTCGTTTGATCTCAGCGTTGTGACGCGCCTCCGCAGTGGCGGTTTGGTGTTGCGTAAACCCGAAATTATAACGCAGAGCCCCCTCGTTCAACGTTGGCGCTGCCTACCGAAGCCATTGCTGCCGCGCACGAAATTTCGCGCGGCGCAGAACGACCGACATGGGGCAAGAATTTATGAAGATTACCCGCCGTTTCACCGAGGCTGGCAAGTCACCCTACGACCGGATCCCTTTTCGCCGTGGGACTTCTGAAATTCGCAATCCCGACGGTTCGATAGTTTTCCAGCTTGAAGGCTTGATGGTGCCTGAGCACTGGAGCCAGGTTGCGGCAGACATACTTGCTCAGAAATATTTTCGTAAAGCCGGCGTGCCCAAGCGCCTTAAGCGGGTCGAGGAAACACAGGTTCCTTCGTGGCTATGGAAATCCGTCGCCGATGAGCGGGCACTGGCTGAGCTGCCCGCTTCCGAGCGTACAGGCGGTGAGGAAGACGCGCGCCAGGTTTTCGACCGTCTTGCTGGCACCTGGACATATTGGGGTTGGAAGGGCGGCTACTTCACAACGGAAGATGACGCGCGCGCATTCTTTGATGAGCATCGCTACATGCTGGCCATGCAGATGGC
>DAOUZE010000178.1 GCA_030665765.1 Filomicrobium sp. | reverse complement strand
GCGATTCTGAATCGGAATGGTCCAGGATACTCGGATACGCGGTTCCACAGCTCCGACGACGTTTATGATCTCAGCAGCGGCTTCAATCCAATGATGGATCGGAAACGGTACGGTGGTGTCGATGATCTACCGGCAACCATCAGGCAGGTCACCGATGAGGCTCCGGTGATTTTGATGGCGCACGAGCCGGATATATTTGCGAAGATGGGGGATCTGGCCGATCGGGTTTCGCTGACCGTTTCGGGTCACACACATGGCGGCCAGGTCCGGGTGCTCGGTTTTGCACCGGTGGTGCCATCGCAATACGGGTCACGGTATATCTACGGTCATATCGTTGAAGAGCAGCGGAATCTCGTTGTGTCGGCAGGACTTGGCTGCTCGGGAGTGCCGGTTCGTTTCGGCGCCCCGCCTGAGATCGTGCTGATCGAATTAGGAGGCGAGACGGCGTGAGCGCGAATGCCTGGCGGGATATTGCGGGTCGTTTGGACGAGGATAAGAACGGGCGGTTTCATCAGTTGCCGGTGCGGGTCTACTTCGAGGACACGGATGCAGGTGGGGTTGTCTATCACGCATCGTATGTGCGGTTTTGTGAGCGCGGACGTACGGACTTTCTGCGGCTCTTGGGTGTTGAAGCGCGGCAGCTCATCTCGGGTGAGGCTTCAAATGAGCCCGCGGCATTCGTCGTGCGACGGATGTCGTTGGACTTTTTGCGTCCGGCAAGGATGGATGACCTGCTTGTTATTGAGACGCGGGTCAAGGAGCTCGGCGGTGCCTCTGTGACGCTTGTGCAGACCGTCATGAAGGACGGTGTGAAGGTGTTTGAGGCGGAGGTGACCGTTGTGCTCGTTTCGGTGGCTGGAAAGCCATTACGGCTAAGTGAAGCGGTTCGCGGGGGCTTTGAACCAGGCTAGATTCCGAGCGACTTTTGCAGCTTATTCAGTGTGTGGGCGAACGGCGGTCGGGCAAGCGCTAGACTGTGAGAGCCCTTAGTTTGGTCATATTGCAGGGCAACAAGCGGGGGTGGAACGGGGAGTCGTCTCGAGAACTCGGGGTTTGCCGGGCGGACGCGTTGGGCATCGGTCTGGACGTCCCGTCAGGACGGCCGCCGGTGTCGCGTGCATTGGCGTTAGATCCTAGCGGTCGGCCGCGCAACGCTCCCCAGGCGTACGAGGTGAGCGATTGTTTTCATGAGCCCCAATAATCTAACAAGTGAAAACCTGGGCGAGGCGCCTGCTGTTGGCTTCTCATTCATAGAACTGTTCCTGCAGGCACATATCGTGGTGCAGGTGGTGATGGTCGGATTGATCCTTGCGTCGGTCTGGTCGTGGGCCATCGTCTTTGAGAAGACGTTCGCGTTCAGACGGGCCCGGCGCGAAGCTGACAAGTTCGAGCAGTTGTTCTGGTCCGGACAGTCGCTTGATGAATTATACAACGGCCTGTCGCGCGGACAACCGATCGCGATGGGGGCTTTGTTTGTTGCGGCGATGCGGGAATGGAAACGTTCCATGGAGGGCAATTCACGTCACATGGGGGGGATACAGCTGCGTGTGGAAAAAGTGATGGATGTAACCATCGCCCGAGAAATGGAGCGTCTCGACCGGAGGCTGTTGTTCCTCGCCACTGTTGGTGCCACGGCCCCGTTCATCGGGCTCTTCGGCACGGTCTGGGGTATTATGACCAGCTTCCAGGCGATTGCAGTGTCAAAGAATACCAACCTTGCCGTGGTCGCGCCGGGTATTGCTGAAGCCCTATTTGCGACCGCACTTGGTCTTCTGGCTGCCATACCGGCCGTCATCTTCTACAATAAGTTCTCTGCTGATTCGGCGCGGGTCGGTCAGCGGTTGGAGGCCTTTGCAGATGAATTTGCCGCGATCGTCTCTCGGCAAATTGATGCGGGAACGTGAGTCGGCCTAAGGCGAGACTGGGAGCACCCCGTGGGCGCAAGCATCAAGGCAAATCACCATAACACCGGGCGGCGACGCCGCTCGCGTCGGCATTCGCCGATGGCAGAAATCAACGTTACGCCGTTCGTCGACGTGATGTTGGTGTTGTTGATTATCTTCATGGTCGCTGCACCGCTGTTGCAAGTTGGTGTGCCGTTGGAATTGCCACAGGCGAAGGGCAAACAGCTGCAATCGAACAAGGAACCGCTGGCGGTATCTGTCCGCGGGCAGGGCGATGTTTACATCGGAGAAACCAAGGTCGAGCTCGATGAAATCAAACCAAAATTGGAGGCCATCGCCGCCAATGGGTTTGATGAGACAATTTTCGTGCGCGCCGACAAAGGTGTTGCTTATGGCATTGTGGCTCGCGTGATGGGGCGAATCAGCGCCGGAGGGTTTAAGAAGATTTCACTGGTGACCGACCTCGAGGAGGGGTAGCCCAGCGCCGTCAACGGAAAGCGGTTGGCACGGAGATAGATTTGAGGACTGTCCAGGAGAGACGAACAGCGCGGTTCGGTTCATCGAGCAAGGGGCACGACGCAGCATGTCTCCATGTCTACCTGGAGTTTGCAGGCGCACAGGCGATCACGGTTGGCGCGTTGATGAGAAAGGTGGGTTGAGTGCAGGCGATCGGCCTCATTTTTTCGGTCGGGTTGCACGGTGCGCTGTTGTTTTGGGCGGCGCTCGAAATCCTTGGCACATCCGAACTGCCGGAACCCGCCGCGCCGACCATTGAAGCCGAGATCATCTCAATCTCTGAGTTTACCAAGCTGAAGCAAGGGGATCCGGAATCGAAGAAGCTCGTCGCCAAAGCCACACCGGAAGTGGAGCCGCAGGTCTCCAAGAAAGAAGCTCTCAAGCCAAAGCCCCCAAAGCCGACGCCTCCTCCCGCGGCTGAAGAGCCGCCGCCGAAACCGCCCGAGCCGGAGCCGCCGAAGGCGGCAACGCCGCCGCTGCAACCTGATAAGATCGCCGAGAAAATTGATTCGTCGTCACCGCCGGTTCCAGCCCCGCCGGACGTTGATGCAGCGGCGCGCAAAAAGAAGGCGGAGATCCAGCGAAAGTACAAAGAGAAATTGCGCAAAGAGGCTGAACGCAAGCGCAAGCTCGCCGAGAAGAAACGGCGGGAAGCCAAGAAAAAGAAGAAGGCGGAAAAGAAGAGGAAGGAGCAGGATTTCACCAAGCGTATGGCAGCTCTTCTCGATAAGACACCCGAAGAGCGCGGCAGCCGACGGTCAGGCAGGTCCCTCGAATCGGAGTATCTGGGACCGGTGGCAGGCGAACGTGAGGGCTCTGGCGATGAGTTGACTGCGCGCGAAGCAGACTTGTTGAAGGGGCAGATTAGCGCGCAGCTCAGAGATTGCTGGCGGTTGCCAGGTGGCGGTGGCGGGATTGAAGTCGTGCAGGTACGTCTATCGTGGCGTCTGAAACGTAATGGTGCGCTCGAGGGCGAGCCGCACGTGATTGGAACTAGTCGCGACCAGACGTTCCGCGTTGCGGCGGAGGCAGCTATTCGGGCGGTGAAATGCGCAGCTCCTTTCCAACTCCCCAGCGAGAATTACGAAGCTTGGCGTTACATCAAGGAGTGGAATTTCGATCCGCGACAGATGCTATAAATTTTCGGAAGGGTGAGGTAGGTCCACGATGAAGCAAGCCCACATCGGTAAGCACGTAGGCCGCGGGCATCGGCGCAACTGGCATGGCTGTGCTCGGCGCGCTGCAGTCTTTCTGGCAATGTTTGTTTCTTTGTCTGCCTGGCAGGTGCATGCGCAGGGACTTTCCGGCACCCAACGTCAGGGCACCATAGCGCCGATTCCGATCGCGATTCCAAACTTTCTTGGCGACGATCCGAAGCTAGCAGCTGATATCTCCGGTGTTGTCTCTACCGATCTGGAGCGTTCAGGATTGTTCCGTTCGCTCGATCAGGGATCGTTTCTGGAGCGCATCAGCGACGTCAACCGGGCTCCACGTTTTCCCGACTGGCGCGCAATTCGGTCCGATGCTCTGCTCGTTGGCCGCGTCTTGCGGCGTCCCGACGGCAAGATCGGTGCGGAGTTCCGTCTGTGGGATGTGACGCGCGGTAAGCAGCTGTCTGGCCAGCGCTTTACTACCGTTGCGCAGAACTGGCGGCGTATCGGGCATATCATCGCCGATCAGGTTTATGAACGACTGACCGGTGAAAGAGGCTACTTCGATACACGGGTGGTCTACATCGACGAGACCGGCCCGAAGAAGCGGCGAATCAAGCGGCTGGCGATCATGGATCAGGATGGCGCCAACGTGCGGGTTCTCAGTAACGGCAATGAGCTTGTGCTTACGCCACGGTTTTCGCCGACGAGCCAGCAAATCACGTTCATGTCCTACGGAGCCGGCCGACCCCGTGTGTACATGATGAACCTGGAGACCGGGCAACGGGAGGTCGTCGGCGACTTCCCGGGAATGACGTTCGCACCGAGGTTCTCGCCTGATGGACAGAAGATTATCATGAGTCTGCAGGAAGGCGGCGGGTCCTCGATCTTCGAAATGGATTTGAATTCGCGCCAGACGAGGCGGCTGACCAATGTGCCCGAAGCCATCGACACTGGTCCATGTTATTCTCCGGATGGGCGGCAGGTCGTCTTTGAATCGGACCGAGAGGGCACCCAGCAGCTCTACGTGATGGGCTGGGATGGGTCCGGTGTTCGCCGAATCAGTTATGGACGGGGACGCTATTCAACACCGGTTTGGTCGCCGCGTGGTGACTACATCGCCTTCACCAAACAATTGATGGGTCGCTTTCTGATAGGGGTCATTCGACCTGATGGCAGTGGCGAGCGGATCCTAAGCGAAGGGTTCCATAACGAGGGGCCGACATGGGCGCCTAACGGGCGCGTGCTCATGTTCTTCAGAGAGCAACGGGGAGGCAATGCAGGCCCGCGAATCTATTCGGTCGATATCACCGGATACAACGAGCGAGTGGTGAAAACTCCCTCGTTTGCATCAGATCCAGCTTGGTCGCCTCTGCTCAAGTGATCCGAAATTCTACACGGCTTAACCGGGCTTTAACTGCCGCTAGCGTTTTATAGGCGTGCTGCCAGAAGTTGTGCGTCGGCAGAGACATAACCGTTCTGAAGTCGACGTCATTGGTCCGTTGAGCGTCGTGACATATCGACTGAGGAGCATTCATCACGCAGTGGCATAATCGCATCAAGCCCCCCGGAAAACTGAGCGCGAGCAGTCTCCCAGCTTGATCCGAAAACGCTGCACCGGTACCCCATTAGGTGGCTAGTGCCGAAGCAAGCATCAGGAGATTGAATTATGCAGGGTGTTAAGGGGCTGATCGTTTTATCGGCTGTCGTCGCGGCAGTGGCTTTGGGCGCATGTCGTCGTGAAGTTCCACACACGCCAATGAAACTTGGTGCCGACGTTCCGGTTACCATGGTTGCTCACTGATATCGGCCACAGGCCACTGACTCAAATCTAGGAGATTACTATCATGAAGGGCGCAATCGTTATCGCCGCCGTTGTTGCTGCTGTTGCTCTCGGCGCTTGCCGTCGTGAAGTGCCGCACACCCCGATGAAGCTCGGTGCTGATCTGCCGGTTTCTGTCGAGGTTGCTCGCTAAGAGGCGACAATCAACTTCTTCTTCGGAAGAAGGCGACACTACAAAACTGGGTCACCTAAGCGTTTTGCTGGGTGGTCCAGTTTTTTTATGGGACTTTTGCTGGGACGACGACGCAAACGTTGTCAGAGGAGTGCAGGTATGGCACACCCCCACGTGGCCGGGCTGCATTCCGGATACTTATCAACGATCAGTTGCCATTCAGGTCCGACTTACGCTTTCATGGGCGCAAGTTATCCGTCACAATTTCGGCTGATCGTGTCGCTAGACCGTATTTAAATCGGGGGAGTCGAGCCGTTTGCTCGAAGCGCTTACGTAGCGCGCTCTGGAGATTTTGCCCATCTCGCAACGAGAAGGACGAGCCATGGACAGCACGCTCCGCCTAAAGCATTGGGCGCGCCTGCTCATTGTAGCTTTAGCCGGCCTTGTGGTCGCAGCTTGCGCGAACAGCAGTTCGGACCCATCCGCCCAACTTGCACCGGGCGCTGGGGCCGGAGCCGTAGTGCCCGGCACACAACGCGATTTCAGTGTAAACGTTGGCGACATCGTTTATTTCACCACCGATAGTACCGACCTCAGTCCAGAAGCGCGCCAGACGCTGCAAAAGCAAGTGCAATGGTTGAGGCAGTATCCTCAATTCACAATTACGATTGAGGGTCACGCCGATGAGCGGGGAACGCGCGAGTATAACATCGCGTTGGGTGCCCGACGCGCGACATCCGTGCGGAAATTCCTAAGTCGCAACGGCGTCAATGCTTCGCGAATACGTACGATTTCCTACGGTAAAGAACGTCCCGTAGCGGTTTGTGATGATATTTCATGCTGGTCTCAGAACCGTCGTGCTCAGACGGTGCTGAACAGCAGAGTAGCGGGCTGAACCGTCGTGGCTTCAGACTGAGGCTACGGCGTCCGGTCGGGTGTGTGGTTATGCCGGGCGGATTTATTTTAGTAGCTCAATTGGTAGGGCGGCTGAGCCGCGTTTATCTTGTTGCCAATTTGAGTGTTTGTGCGTTTGCCGTTGGCAATCTGGAGGCATTGGCCCAAGCGGCTGGTGCCTTTGGAGAGGAACGACGGTTGATGAGCTCGATTCCATCCTCCGAATTACTCCGACAGGCGGATTATAGCGCTACGCAACGGTTGCGGCTTGATGTAGGCGACCGGGTTTTCTTCGCGCCAGGCAGCGCTGCATTAGGGCTTCGCGCGCGAGCGGCTCTCGCCCGGCAAGCGAAATGGTTGAGTGCCGCGAGGCTGGATGTCGTTATTGTCGGGCATGCCGACGACGGGGGCTCGGAGAGAAACAACCAACGCATTGCTTCACGAAGGGCGGAAGTTGTCCGTAAAAGGCTCATTGAGGAGGGTGTGCCGGCAGACCGCCTGCATTATTTCGGAAAGGGCCGGCAAGACAGGATCGCGATATGCGATGGCTCGTTGTGCCGAGCTCAGAATCGGCGTGTTGTCACTATAGTTTTGAGGGCGCGGTAGGTGCTTTGCAGTTGATTAGGCCGCGGGGCGTGGACATGGGTCGTCTATTCGAATTGATTTGGTTTCCCATGAGAGGCGTAACGGAGTGAGGTTGGCGAAGAAGGTCAATCAAGGATTGCAACAATGGATAACGCGCCGGTTTCCTAGGTATCAGGTGGTGCGAACTAGTCGAAGCGAAACGGGAGAAGATACGCGACATGGTGATTGATGTGGCAA
>DAOUZE010000146.1 GCA_030665765.1 Filomicrobium sp. | reverse complement strand
CAAGCCGACACGCCGTTGGCCGCTGCCTTCACGCAGCTGCCGTAAGATAACCTCATAACCTGGAAATCCCGCGGCGCGTTCACCGCCATCGCGACGGCTTTTCGGAATGGCCCAACTCAAGCCTGCCTCGACCGGTGTTGTGTTGACGTCGATGTCGTTACCATAAAGGCAAAGGCCGGCTTCAAGACGCAGACTGTCACGGGCGCCAAGGCCGATAGGTTCAACGTCATCGCGGTCGAGAAGCGCCTGGGCGATGGTCTCGGCGGCATCTTTGGGGAGGCTGATTTCAAACCCGTCCTCGCCAGTATATCCAGAGCGCGAAACCGTGCATAAGGCACCGCATATCGCAAATTGACGGACGTCCATGAAACGCATCTGAGTGCATTCAGGAGCGAGCGTGCCCAAGACTTCAGCGGCCTTCGGCCCCTGCATCGCGACAAGCGCGCGATCGAGGCGGTCAACGCTTACGGTATCGGGAAGATTTGTCCTCAGGTGCTCCTCGTCGGCGGTCTTTGTCGCGGCGTTGACGACAAGAACAAACCGGCCGTCAAGCTTGGCGACCATCAGGTCATCGAGGAGCCCGCCCGCCTCGTTCGTGAAAAAAGTGTAGCGCTGACGGCCTTCGCGCAGTGCTTTGAGGTCGGTTGGGAGCAGCGCCTCCAACGCCAGAGCGGCGTCATCGATATCCCCGCTGTTGGCGGTGATGACGATCTGGCCCATGTGCGAAACATCGAACAATCCGGCGGCGGACCGCGTGTGTTGATGCTCCTTGAGGATGCCAAGCGGGAACTGCACGGCCATCTCATAGCCGGCAAATCCGACCATCCGCCCTCCGCGCGCGATGTGCAGATCATACAGCGCAGTTTTCTTTAGCGGTGCCGCGGAAGCGTCGTTGTCCGACATCAATCAGCATCTCCATTCGGTGGGACGATGGCACCGAATGCTTGGCGATGTCGATAGGCCGAGTCAATGGTCGTTGCGCACGGTCTTTCGATTGAGACCGTCGATTCTAGGCGGATACCATTTTGGCGGTCGGCTCGGCAGAAAAATCGCCGCCGACTTGAGTAGGTTCCAACCTCTTTATGGTCACCAGCGCTTGGGGTCTTGAGACCACACTCAGTCTGCGGAACACTTCACGCAGATGCGCCTTTATCGTCGTCTCCCCGACTTCCAGTTCGTAGGCGATCTGTTTGTTCAGCTGCTGCGACCGTCGCGAGGGATCGCTGTCGCTTCATCCTCGTGTACCCTTAGCTGGTTTGGGAGAACACGCCCGACGGCAATCACCTTGCGGATCGCGGTCTCCAGCTCCTTGCGACGTAGCGACTTCGAAGGGAAGCCACTGGGGCCCACCAAAAAGCAGTTCGCGATCGTTTTGGGGGGGGGGCGTAGGCAGATACCACCAAGAACATCAGCTCGGGGAAATGCACTTTGAGGCTGTGCAATCCGCTGACGGATTGCGTATCGGGCAGCTGAAATGGAATCGGCTTCGAAAACCTCCGTATTGGGGTAGGTCTTTCTGATCGCAGTGCCTAGCGTTTCGATCATTACCGGATGGTCGTCGACCAATAGGAGTTTGTTGGGCATCGGCAACGCTTCCTTCCGTCCCGGTACTACCGCGGCAGGTTTACCCCCACCACTTGAGTCTTCGTATTCCCGCCGGGCGCAATACGTGATTCTGGTCGAACTTGCAGTAGCGTGACGAGGTTAGCTGCAGCGCAGAACTACTCTTTATTGCGGCGCACCAAATGGTCTGGGTTCAAATCGCGGTTCGCAAAGCCCGTGCGGAACAGCAAAAAGCCGGCGGGGCTATGCCCGCCGGCGCACAAGACCGTTCCGTCCGCGGCGACCGGCAAGTCGGCGCCGGTTGAATGCTAGAACGTTTCAAATCGGTGAAGTTTGCCGGAGGACAACCAGCGGTGCCATTCACTCTTCAAACTTGAAGGATACCCTGACCTTGGTGCGATAGGCAGTTATCTTGCCGTCCTCGATCACCAGGTCCTGTTCGGTGACTTCAGCAACGCGCAGATTGCGCACCGTTTCTGCGGCGCGTGTGACCGCGGCGGTCGCAGCCTTTTCCCAAGACTCGGTGCTCGTTCCGACTAATTCGATGATCTTGTAAACACTCTCAGCCATGCCTTCTTCCTCCTGCTCTTTTTTACAGACGCGTGACAGACTGCGCCCGTTGGCGGAACAGTGCAACGGCCAAGATGCTATTCTCGGTCAGGAAGCGGAAGTCGGACGGATCAAGGGACGATCCGTCCGCGCCGGTTACTTGCCCGGTCATCCACGTCGGCACGGCCGTGCCGATGTTTTGCAGACCCAGCTACCTTTCGCCTTGCTGCAGCTGAGGCGTCTGCCGGTTGCGTTGGAATAGCGCCCCCAGCGTTTACCGTATTCCCAGGTTGTGAAGTTTTCCCACTTGCGGATGGCGGCGGCCTTGGCACCGCGCTTGGATGGCCATGGTGGGCTTTCACCATAGTGCTCATGGCTGCGGAAGCATACCTTGCCGCCGACCCTGGTCTTCGGCCAGTACTCGGCGTTCTCTTTTGCTTGCGCGGAGATCGCTGGAACTAGAAGAAAAAGACATGCGATTCCAGCTGCCATTAAACCGTAAGACTTCAAACTAATCATCTGGGACTCCAATAGATTCTTTTCGCCATGAACAAGCGGCGGTTATCTTTCCAAGCTCACCATGCGCACGGCAACCGCAATGATGTCGCAGGCCATTGGTTAATGTTGGACCTGGCCTCGCACAGCAGCCGCAGCGTCCAGCCGGGCGCGGTGATGTGGCATCGCAGGGGCGACCTAGCGTCGCGAGGGTGGGGTGGCTGTTGGGGGTTTCTTGCTCAGGTAGACTAGCAGGCCGTGGCCGAACAGGCCGATACCCCAGCCGACCAGTGGCCAAACGAACCAGATCGTGCCTGGGCTCGTTACCATGTCGATGACGAAGAGCAGCAAGTTCACGCCTGCATAGACAGCAAGGTGAATGAGGAACGGGATATCCTGTAGGACTTGCCGGATGCGCGACATCAAAATCCTGCCTTCCAACGACCCGCACGCACTTCGCGGCGCCATCAAGGTCTATAGAACCAGTTGTCGAATGGGTCCCGACTTAGACCTTGTCTCGACATGCTCGTGGGCCTTACTTCGTCGCTTCGACAACGTAGGTCGCTAAGTCCTTAATCTGTTCCGGTGTCAGAGTTCCCTCGTACCCCGGCATCACACCCACACCGCCGGTGACTGCCGCTTCCACGGCGGCGGCGTCGGGCTTCATGGCATCGAGGTAGGGGCCCACGACACCCTGGCTACCTGCCTCTGAAAGCGTGTGACAGGCATCGCACGACGGTTGAGCGACCTCGACGAATACCTGTTTACCAGCTCGGCCCGCCTCGGAGAGGTCTATCTTCTTGTCAGGTTCCTGGACTTCCGCAACGACGGTTTGATCATTGTCCTCTAATGGAGCGTGATCCGGCAAGGTGCTTACGAGGGTGACCGTGAGGGCAGCGTCAAGCCAACCGTTGTGGCCGTAGCCGCGTTCGTTCTCCTGGCGTTGACGGGGCTGCAAGTCTCCCTGTGTATCGGTAATCATTGCGCCTCCGCTCGTCGGCAACTGTAGTGAAATCCGGAACGATGTCTCGGCAGTCCGACCCGAAACAGGGACATGACGAAGCCTGTTGGTCTCCGATCGCCGAGTGGGTGTCGCCCTATGACGCGATCAAATCGCTCTTCGCGCGTGCGCCGACTCAAACACAACTATTCACGCGTCAGCAACTTCCACCGGAGGAGGGCCACATGGGGATTGAACCGGCTCGGCGGGGGACACGGGGCGGGGGCGGGGCGCTTCACATCATGCCCAGGGTTGCCTCATCGGGCTCCCCTTCGAAGTATGTTTCGAGAGCGGCGACGAAGAGCGCGTCGTCGTCGGCGGACTCTGCGAACAGCGTCATCGATGAGCGGAACTTCATCCAATCCGGGCTGCCGAAAATTTCCTCCGCCGTTCGTCCCTCAATCTCGAGGGTCAACCGCGTGCACTCGCGCAGACGCGGACCGAGGATGGGGTGCGCGAGGTAGGTTGCGGCTTCATCAACCGACCCGATAGCAAAGCGTTGGGCGGTATCGCTGCGCCCCAGACCGGCGATCTGCGGAAAGATGAACCATATCCAATGGCTTTGCTTCTGGCCGGCGCGAAGCTCGCTGCAAACGTCAGCGTAAACGGGCTCCTGCGCGTCGACGAAGCGCTGGAGATTGTAATGATGTGATGCGGCTTGCGGCATGGCAGCTGTCGAACGTCGGGTTTGTCGGCGTGGTGCCTGCTGCTACATGATTAGCAAGCGGAGGGCTGCGGGTGAAATCGCGTTGGGCTACGTATCGTCGTGACGTGCCGCAGGTGTACCACCATCCAAAAGCCGGTTACGTCGACGCGCTGGGTGACGTTCCGGCGGTTTCAGGGCGGGCAGGACGCGCGGGTCTGGCAAACGACCGGCGGTCAGGGGGCCTGGATGGTGGCCAGATAATCGACGATCGCCTTAATCCTGACCTCGGCGGTATCGACGCCGCGCTGCCCTTCCGACTGCTTGAAGCGCTCCCAGTATTTGGGCATCTGGAACGACTGGTGGCCGACGACGTTCTCGCGCCCGGCGATCATGGCGAATATCTTGTCGGCTGGAAACACGCCGACATTGTTCTTGGCAATCTGCGTCAAGTCGGATGGCGTCTTGATTAGCACTTCGGCAAGCGGACCGTCGCCGCGGCCTCCAAAGCCATGGCACTCGGAGCAGTTCCACATGAACTCGTCCTCGCCGCTTATGATCGGGGTTTGATCCTCGGCGAGCGCCGGTGCGCTGAGCAGAGCGGCGCCGAGGCTAAGGATCGCAAATTTCTTCAAAGACATGCACGCCTCCATTTGGATGTGCCTCAAGTCTCGCTGACCAGCGACGGGCGGCAATGATTTCGGTCAATGAATGAAGGGGGGCTGCAACTCCGTTGATCCGCGAGGGTGGTATGCGGGTGTCGCGGCCCAGGATCGTTTCGGCGAGTTGGCATCACTAGGAACCGTCTTCACGCCAGGCGATAGCCAGGCGTTGAATTCGACAGCTCCACCTCCTCCTCACTCATATCCTCGGAAACGTCCTCGAATAGCGGCGAGGAAAGATAACGCTCGCCCGTGTCAGGAAGCATGCACAAAATCACCGAACCGGGTGCGGCCCGCTCGGCAATCTGCAGGGCAACGGCGAACGTTGCGCCGCCCGATATGCCGGTAAGAATGCCCTCTTTCTGAGCCAGCTTCCTCGACCATGCGATGCCGTCGGTGCCGGCAATCGGAATAAGTTCATCATAGAAAGCCTTGTCGACTGCCTCTTGCAAAACATAAGGAATGAAATCTGGTGTCCAGCCCTGGATAGGATGCGGTTCGAATGCCGAGTGGCCGACAGACGGTGAATGGTCGGCGTCACGCTGCTGGCCTTGGCCACTGCCAAGGAGCTGGGCGTTGGCAGGCTCGCTTAAGATAATCTTCGTTTCCGGTCTTTCCTTGCGCAGTACCCGCGCCACTCCGGCGAGCGTGCCACCAGTTCCGTAGCCCGTCACCCAGTAGTCGAGTCGGTCGCCCGCGAAATCAGCCAGGATCTCGCTCGCCGTGGTGCGCTCGTGTATGTCAGCGTTGGCGGCGGTCTCGAACTGGTGGGCGAGAAACCAGCCATTGGCACGCGCGAGCTCAACCGCCTTCTGGTACATGCCGAAGCCCTTGGCCGCACGCGGCGTGAGAACAACCTTGGCGCCGAGGAAGCGCATCAGCTTGCGCCGTTCGATCGAGAAACTTTCCGCCATCGTCACAACCAGAGGATAGCCTTTGGCAGCGCATACCATAGCGAGGCCGATACCAGTGTTGCCGCTGGTGGCTTCGACCACAGTCTGGCCGGGCTTCAGCGTCCCGTCGCGCTCAGCGGCCTCAATGATGTTGAGGGCGAGGCGATCTTTGACCGAGCTTGCTGGGTTGAAGAACTCTGCCTTGACGTAAAGTCTTACGTGGTTCGGAGCGAGGTTGTTAATGCGGATGCACGGTGTGTCGCCCACCGTATCCAGTACGCTATCAAATAGCCGGCCACGACCCGACGTCGTGCGGATCGACCTTTCAGGCTTGCGTTCAACCATGGGAACACCCCTCAAACATTGTGCGTCAACGCGCGTCGAGCTGATCGAGCCACTTAACGGGCACCGTTGCGGCGCAAGAAATCTGCAAGCGCCGGAACGTTTCACCTCAGTATGTCTCAATTTCGCGGAAGTGGAAGTTGCTGTGAGGCGATAAGCGCTGAATCGCCATAGCAACTCCGGGCCACAGTTCGAAATCCATCGCGAGATCCGCTGCGCCCGCTTTGGGATCTAAAGCCCCCCTAAACGTCCAAATTCTCCACCGACAACGCATTCGCCTGGATGAACTCGCGGCGGGGTTCCACGACGTCGCCCATGAGCTTGGAGAAAATTTCGTCGGCTTCGTCGAGTTCGCCGATCTTGACCTGCAGCAGGGTGCGGGTGTCGCGGTCCAGGGTGGTTTCCGCGAGCTGGTCGGCGTTCATCTCACCGAGGCCTTTGTAGCGCTGCATGGAGATGCCTTTGCGGCCACCCTCGAACACCGCGTCGAGTAGATCGCGCGGGCCATAGATATCGATCGTCTCCTGTTTGCGGCGCAGCTTGGCGGGGGCCTCGTAAGCTTCCGACAGTTCCGCGTGGCGCTCGTGCAGGCGGCGGGCGTCGATCGAGCCGAGCAGGCCCATATCGAGCGCGTGCGCTTCGGTGACACCGCGGACCTCGCGCTTGAACAAGTAACCGTCGGCGCCATAGGTGCCTTCCCAGCCCTTTTCGGTTTCCTCGGCCAGCGTGTCGAGACGTTCGGCGACCAGCCCCGCAACCGCGGCAGCGCGGGCGTCGTCGCTTAACAGCTCCTGGTCGAAGGCGCCGGCGATGGCGGCCTGCTCAACGATGAAGCGTGCGTAGCGGGTGTGCAGGTCGTCGATCAGCTTGACGGTGCGGCGAGCCTCCTTGACGACGTTGCGCAGATCGTCACCGCCGCGCTCCTGGCCGGAGCCATCGAGCATGGTGGTGTCCTCCAAGCCGGTGTTGATCAGGTAATCCTCAAGCCCCCGGTCGTCCTTCAGATAGGTCTCCGACTTGCCGCGGTTGATTTTGTAGAGCGGCGGCTGGGCGATGTAGAGGTGACCGTTTTCAATGAGCTGCGGCATCTGCCGGTAGAAGAACGTCAACAGCAGCGTGCGAATGTGGGCGCCGTCGACGTCGGCGTCGGTCATGATGATGATCTTGTGGTAGCGCAGCTTTTCCAAATTGAAATCATCGCGGCCGATGCCCGTGCCGAGCGCGGTGATGAGCGTGCCGATCTCCTGGCTGGACAGCATCCTGTCGAAGCGGGCGCGCTCGACGTTGAGGATTTTACCTCGGATCGGAAGCACGGCTTGGAACTCGCGGTTGCGGGCCTGCTTGGCGGAGCCGCCCGCCGAGTCACCCTCGACGATGAACATCTCGGTGTTGGCGGCGTTGCGATCCTGGCACTCAGCGAGCTTTCCGGGGAGGTTGGCCATATCGAGGGCGCCCTTGCGGCGGGTGAGCTCACGCGCCTTGCGGGCCGCCTCGCGGGCGGCGGCGGCCTCGGCGATCTTGCCGACAATAATCTTGGCTTCCTTGGGGTGCTCCTCGAACCACGCCGAAAGGGTATCGGCGACGGCGCTCTCGACCACGGGACGGACTTCGGATGAAACGAGCTTATCCTTGGTCTGGCTAGAGAATTTCGGATCGGGCACCTTGACGGAAAGGACGCAGGTGAGGCCTTCGCGGGCGTCGTCGCCGGTCAGCGAGACCTTCTCCCTTTTGGCGATGCCACTTGCTTCGGCGTAGCGGTTGATGACGCGGGTCAGCGCGCCGCGGAAGCCGGCAAGGTGGGTGCCGCCATCGCGCTGGGGGATGTTGTTTGTGAAGCAGAGAACGTTCTCGTGGTAGCTCTCGTTCCACCACAAGGCGACCTCGACGGTGATGCCGTCGCGGTCGGTCGAAATGGAAATCGGTTGATCGAGCAGTCCCTGCTTGTTGCGGTCAAGGTAACCGACGAAGGCGGCAATACCACCCTCGTAGCAGAGCTCAACGGTTTTTTCGTCGGCGTGGCGCTTGTCTTCCAGCAGGATCTTGGCGCCGGAATTGAGGAAGGCGAGCTCGCGCAGACGGTGCTCCAGAGTGTTGAAGTCAAACTCGGTCTGCGTGAACGTC
>DAOUZE010000536.1 GCA_030665765.1 Filomicrobium sp. | reverse complement strand
TGAACCGGAAAGTCTCTCTTGCGCAATCAGCCCAATCTGTACTGTGAGTGCTGACGGGAGGCCTCTACCATTTCGCGGCGCCACATCCCCTATTTGCTATATCTGTAGCCCCGGCATCGACGAGGAGCCGGCCTTTGAGGAATGATCGGCCAATGAGAATTGGATAGTCCATCCCGCTGCGATCTGTCAGCGTAAATTCAGTTACTGCCGTGATGCCCCAACGCCGAAAGCGATCTCCCGAAGCGGCGGTTTGTTGTCGGCCTTTCTTTGAAAGGTCGCGCTGGGTTGTGCGATCGCCGAGCTTAAGCTCTTCGGGATCACCGGTGCCCGAAATCATATAGGAGAAATCCTATTTTAGTAGCCGAGGAGCAGTAAGCTGGACAGGGCGAGGAAACGCGAGCCTTTAGAGGATTAAGAGAACGCTGATGTTCCGTGTGTTAATCAGGTTGTTGAGGCACCGCTTTAAATAAGGGCGACGCTAGATCCCGTAAGAGGCGTGGACGGGGCTGCACACGCTCCTTAGTCCGTCACATTCCTCAGCAACAATATAGGTTGTGATTCGAGGAAAGCATGTAGCTCTCCTAAACTGCTGAGGGGACGCCAGTGACAGAGATTGTGCTCATCCTGTTTATCATTGTTGCGTCATTCGGATTTCTTGTGTTCACAGAATGTGTCTTGGCTGACCTGGCCGCAACACACTCAGATGAGGACGAAAAGAGTCCTAAATTCGGGTGAAATGACTACATCTCCCGCTTGTTTGACCAAGGGTGTCGGTCAGGCAGACATGCGCATCTTCTCCTCGGCAGAGAGCTTTCAACGTGTCGCTCTACGCATGTCCCGGATGGTCTTATCTGCGCTGCCCGCACGGCGCTCATTCCTGTCAGTCGTCGTCTACTCCTGCATCAAGGTAGCGCCTACCCAGCAGCTCATAAGCATTGACCGCGCCTGCCATTTTGATGGCGATTTTAAAGCCTGTTTTGCCACTTTTGATGGTCACAAGCAGACGTTTGACGTTGGGACCGTGAAATAGATGCGTCGACGATAGCCCATCCTGAACACTCCATCTTTGCCAAAAGATTGAAGTGTTGCGTCGACCCCTTGAACCCACCGACATAAGCGGACACTTCTTCCCGCGGGAAATGTGAGTATCCGGCGACCTGACCGTGGACTCGGCGGTCCAGGGTGCCTCGAGCGAACTCGAGAATTGCTAGCTTTGGCTCTCTAACAATCAACGGCGCATGCGATTACGCGCTTGCTGCGGCGGCTATCAGGATGCCCATCCCCATCATGCACACCGCCTGCGCGAGAAAGAACGTAAATCGAAGTGATGCGACCACATTTGTTTGCTCGACCGAGAGGTGGATCAAGGTCTGGCATATCCGAGCCACAAGTACCGTTATGGCCAAACCATCGAGAATGGGATTGGTGATGCGCGTGGCAACCAGGGCAACCGCTATTGCCGTGTAAATGGGCAGGTTTTCTAGGCAGTTTTGGTGCGCACGAACGGCGCGGCGATACCATTCATTCCCTTGGACTTCATCAGCGCGCCACTCCGCAATGCCGG
>DAOUZE010000332.1 GCA_030665765.1 Filomicrobium sp. | reverse complement strand
AATCATGTTGATCTTCGCGTCACGACCTATGACGAACAGGTAGCGGCCGGAAGCAGAAATGCGGGTGATATGGACCGCATAACCGGTATCAATAATCGAGACGATCTCTTTTGTGTCGCCGTCAATCAGGGCGATCTGGCCGGCATCGCGCAACGTGACCGAAAACAGATTATCGAGCTTCAGATCGTTCATCTGTTTCGTTGGACGCTGGTCAACCGGAACAAGCACCTTCCAGGTCTTGCGGATCTCACCCATTCCAAATTCCGGTGGTTGCGGTGGCTTGACCATGAGATAACGGGCCATGAGATCGACGTCATCGTCACTCAATGCACCAGACGTGCCCCAGTTCGGCATGCCGGCTGGCGAGCCATACGTAATAAAGGCCTTCAGGTGCTCGTAACCACGCTCCCGAGTGATGTCGGTGGTCAGCGCCTTTCCCGTTGCGCCTTTGCGCAAGACCCCGTGACATCCTGCGCAACGCTCGAAATAGAGCTTAGTGGCCTTGTGGAATTCGGGCGCGGTGATGACGGGATCGCCTGGCTCGCGTCCGGGAATCTCGACCTTGAGTAGGCCGAGAGTATTGAGGCTCGGTTCGTAGGCCCCAGCCGGAGTATCTGCGTGCTCTTTGGGCTTGTCCTTTGCCAAAGCCGGCTCCGCAGATTGTTCCGCAGATTGTTCCGCAGATTGTTCCTCGGAACACGAAGCCCCCAGCAGCACAATGCTACTAAGCAGCGTAGCGGTGAGCATGTATTTCAGTGTGCTCGTGTTCATGCCGGAATTCCTCCATGATGCTGGCGAGGCCATCGAAGCGTTGCGCGTTCAAGGCCAGCGCACCTTGACATAGGTCAAGGAGCACTTCTCGCGCAGTGCCAATCTGGTCGCTCCAAAGCAGAGTTCCGGGATGAGCTGTGCTGAAAGACGAATGGTCGCGCATGTGGTGGAAATGCCTGTTTGTGCCTCGCCGGTCATGGTTTATCACTGTGCCGAGGGGTTGTTTCGTTGCCTTGTTGCTTTCGGGCTTGGTCTGCCCCGATGCGCAGGCGCGCGTCAGCATCTTGAAAGGAGATGCAGTAGGCTCCGCCACGCCCAACGCCCAGAACGCCGCGCGTCTATTCCCGCAGGCAGATCAACCATTGCGATTGGCGCGAAAGGATGACTCACCGCCGGTCTGGCACGTTACGAATGCAAACGGTTCTGTCGGCTACATCGCCTCTACCTGGGAGATATCCAGTTCGGTTGGCTACTCCGGACGGCCTCTCGATATTCTGGTCGGGGTATCGTTGGATGGACGCATCACTGGGGCTTTACTCGTTCAGCACAATGAACCAGTTTTAACGCTTGGCCTCTCAACTGAGGATATTGCGGCCTACGTGTCGGCGTTTGCGGGCTACGATCCGACGATGCCAAAGATCGACGCTTTTGCCGATGCCAAGGACCTTCCACCGATTGTCGCCAGAGCCACGGTTACCACCGGTGTTATTCGCGACGCGATTTTGAGAACCGCCCGGACTGTCGCACTTGGCCGCGGTCTGATCCAGGGCAGCCCAGCGGGAATTGATCGCGTCAGCTTTGAAAAAAAGACGTGGGCCGCTCTTGTTGCGGACGGTTCCCTCACGCACAAGAAATTGAGCCTCAGCCAGGCGCGGCAACAATTCGGCCCTGTTCGCAACCCTCCACCCGATGGCGACAAGCCTTTCATTGAACTCTGGATCGGCCTTGTCGACCCTCCGACTATCGGGCGTAATCTCCTCGGGCAACAAGTCTACGCGCGCGCCGTCGGATCACTCGGACAGGGCGATCAGGCTTTATTCGTCGCAAGTTCCGGTCTTTATTCCCATCGTGGCACCGCCTACCGCAGCCAAGGCGTGTTCGACCGCATCGAGATCATCCAAGGTCCGCACACAATCCGCCTGAAAAAGGAGGACTATCTGCGCGTTGACCGGCTTGCGCCCGAGGATGCGCCGAAACTGAAGGAACTCAGCGTTTTTCGGCTCCCCTCGCAGACAGGTTTTGAGCCAACCGAGCCCTTCCGCATCGAAGTGACAGCAGAGCGCAAGCGGCAAGACGGTACGGTGTCCTCAATTCCCATTGCTCTGGAATATTCGCTGCCATCGGCCTACAAACTTGCTGCTGCCAAGACCGAGATTGCCGGGACAGACCCGCTGTGGAAATCCGCATGGGAGCGCAAACGTCCCATCATAGTCGGCGTCATTTTGATGATCCTGGTCGTCGGCGCGACGCTGTTTGTTCAAGAGCCCATTGCCCGCAGACCTCGCCTTTGGCAGTGGGGACGAACGGCCTTTCTCCTGGTTACTTTGGTGTGGCTAGGCTGGATCGCCGGCGGCCAGCTCTCGGTCGTACACGTGGTCTTCTTTTTCCATTCTCTTCTCAACGATTTTCGTTGGGAGACCTTCTTGATCGAACCGGTGATCTTCCTCCTTTGGAGCTTCCTCGCACTCGGCCTCCTATTCTGGGGACGCGGCGTCTATTGCGGGTGGCTGTGTCCGTTCGGAGCCTTGCAGGAGTTGATGAACGAGGGAGCAAAACGTCTCGGCGTGAAGCAGATTGAGGTTCCCTTTGTGATTCAGGAACGGCTATGGGCGATCAAGTACGCGCTCTTCCTCTTGATCCTCGGGCTGTCATTCTATTCGATGGAGAAAGCGCTGGTTCTCGCCGAGGTCGAACCCTTCAAGACCGCGATGTCGATGCGTTTCATGCGCGCTTGGCCGTTCGTGCTGTTTGTCCTCGCTCTGTTGGTTGCGGGTCTTTTCATTGAGCGGTTCTACTGCCGCTATCTATGCCCGCTCGGCGCAGCCCTTGCCATTCCCGCCAAGCTCAAGTTGTTCGATTGGCTCACCCGCCGCCCCCAATGCGGCCGCGAATGCCGTTTCTGCGAAACCCAATGCCCGGTCGGTGCAATCGATCCGCTTGGCCGGATCAACGCGAATGAATGCGTCCTCTGTCTGCGCTGCCAGGTCATTCTCTCGGACGAAACACAGTGTACCGTCCTCAAGCAGCGCGACGCCCGCCGGTCGCAGGGCAACGATCTTGCGCCTCCACCGGCAGCATCCCTCAACACCACGTCGGGAGATGGCCGATGAAACTGACACGCAGGCAGTTACTCATTTCAGCGGGCGCGACCGGTGTCGTTGGTTGTTTGGGCGCAGGCATAACGTCCCGCGGCAGCAAACCCGTGTTTCGATGGCGCGGCTCGGCTATGGGCGGAGAAGCCCGCATCGCTCTTTATGGCGTCGATCAGGACACCGCAAAGGTTGCAATGACAGCAGCGGCCCAGGAGATCGAACGGCTGGAAATGATCTTCAGCCTCCATCGAGCGGGCTCTGAACTCTCTCGTCTCAATTCGAAGGGCATCCTTCTGGCACCATCGCGTGACCTAGTGGACGTTCTGCGTGCAGCCCAGGACTGGCGGCGGCGCACAGAAGGTGCGTTCGATCCTACAGTGCAGCCCTTGTGGCAGGCCGCTGCCAAGAACGCCGATTTGAAGGCCGCCATGTCCACTGTCGGCACCAAGATCGATGTGTCTCCTGCCCAGGTCACTTTGCCTGCAGCCGCAGCCCTGACGCTCAACGGGATCGCCCAAGGTACAATCGCCGACCGTGTGACCGAGATCCTCCATCGCTACGGCCTGGACGACGTCGTGATCAATGCGGGCGAACTGCGCTTACCGGGCCGAACCAGACGCCCTATTGGAATTCCCTCGGCGAAGGCCGTTGTAGATGTCGCCGAAGTCGCCATAGCGACAAGTGAACCGCGTGCCCTGATCTTCGACAAATCGGCTGACCGGCACCACCTGTTCGATCCGCGCACAGGCGAAAGCCCCAACCATTGGAAGAGCCTGTCGGTATTCGCACCGACAGCCGAAATGGCCGATGCGCTCTCGACCGCGTTCGCGGTGTCTCTTGTCGATGCGGTCGCCGATTTCACATCGACGATTGGCGATATCGCCGTCATCGGAGCGGATTATACAGGGCGGATTTACCGTTTCGGCACTCTGCCAATTGCCGGTGCGGCGACAGTGCCCTGATCAACACGCCCGAAATGCATTGACCTCTTCAAACATG
>DAOUZE010000450.1 GCA_030665765.1 Filomicrobium sp. | reverse complement strand
CGGATGGCCGCACATGCCGAGAAGTCCTCAGGGACGAAAACCGCGCCGCGCAAAGCCCGGTTCTGACCGCAAATCTCCGTCGAAAAAGCCCGGTTCGGGCGGTAAGGCGCCGGTGAAGCCGGCAACGCGGGCTACCAAAGGGGCTTCGCCGGCCGCGAGGAAATCTGGGGGTCGCAAGCCTGGTGCTCGTAAGCCTGGCGCCAATAAGTCGGCTTCCAGCAAGGACGTAACCGACAAGCCTGTGTCTCGTGAGGTTGCCTCTCGTAAACGTGGCGCCGGCAAGCCGGATAAAACGAAAAATCCACGTGCAAATCCAACCGTTGGTGGAAGGAAATCGTCGCGAGCAAGCGACATAGGTGAAAAGTATCAGATGCGGTCGGGGCCGCGTTCAGGTGCAAGTTTAACGTCGCCGGCTGTTGCCGCCAAGTCCCGGCGGAAGGCTGCTTTGCCGGTTCGTCCGCCCAGCAAACACGTTCGACAACCGGTGCGCTCCGCAGGGCCCAATGGTCCGCCGGAGCCGATGCGCATTGCGCGTGCGATCGCGCGTGCAGGCCTGTGTTCACGCCGCGAAGCGGAGCGTTGGATTGGGGAGGGCCGCGTCAGCGTCAATGGCCGCCGGCTGACAACGCCGGGCTTGGAGGTTGGTCCCAGCGACTGCATCAAGGTTGACGGTGCGCCGATGCCGGTCGCCGAACCTGTGCAGCTTTGGCGTTACCACAAGCCGAAGGGGATCGTGACAACCAACAGCGATCCGGAAGGGCGTGCCACGGTGTTTGAAAGGCTGCCGGAGGGCATGCCGCGTGTTGTTTCCATTGGGCGTCTGGATTTCAACACCGAGGGATTGTTGCTGTTGACCAACGATGGCGCGCTGTCGCGGCATCTCGAACTGCCTTCGACAGGATGGCTTCGCAGGTATCGGGTGCGCGTTTGGGGCGACATCAAACAGGCCGACCTCGACAAGCTGAAGAACGGTATTACCGTTGATGGTCTCCGTTACGGTCCTATCGAGGCAACGCTGGATAAGATCCAGGCGTCGAATGCTTGGCTGACAATCGGCCTGCGGGAGGGAAAGAACCGAGAAGTACGCAAAGTGCTGTCGCAGCTTGGTTTGGAGGTGAACCGGCTCATTCGGATCTCTTATGGGCCATTTCAGCTCAGTGATCTCAAGCCCGCTGAAGTTGAGCCGGTGCGTAGGCGCATTCTGGTTGATCAACTTGGTCCGCGTCTGGCCAGTGAATTCGGGCTGGGGAAGGATGGCGAGCCCAATGATGTCCGTAGAGGCCGAAAACCCAAACGACCGCGGAACGATGATTGATGCGGATCGTCGGCGGCAAGCTCAAGGGGCGGACGCTCGCACCGCCAAAGTATGCTGGTACGCGGCCCACATCTGACCGAGTTCGCGAGTCGATCTTCAATGTCCTGGCCCACAGCGGGCAATGTCGCCCACTCAAAGGCGTGCGCGTGATCGATCTGTTCGCGGGGACCGGTGCGCTAGGCATCGAGGCGCTCTCGCGCGGGGCCAGCTATGCCTTGTTCGTTGAGGAAAGCGCCTCCGGCCGGGCCATCATCAGGCAGAATATCGAGGCTTTCGGCCTGCAAGGTGTGACCCGCATATTTCGCCGTGACGCCACCGATCTGGGACGTGCGGGATCACGCGACCACTATGGTTTTGCCTTTCTTGATCCGCCGTACGCCAGGGCCCTGGGCGACAAAGCCTTGCTGGCCCTGGATCTGGGTGGGTGGCTCGTCGACGGTGCGGTCGTCGTGCTTGAGGAGCGGGTCGGTCAGAGTATCGAGCTGCCTGACAGTTTCGACGTCTTCGATACGCGAACATACGGCGATACGGCGATTACGTTCGCCTCCTACAAGGGGCAGCAGTGAACAGCATGACCGTCAGTCTTCTCGATGAACAACGCGGGGGGCTGAACGGCTGGTTGGAGGCGGGTCTCTTCGTCCTTGCCATCTCGGCATTGACCGTTATTTACGCGATCGCGCAGCAGGCCGGGGCGCACATTATCGTCTTTATCGTATACGCCATGAGCTTTGCCGCTGCTGGAATGCTGGCTCTTGCCGGTCTTGGCAAGAATCCGATCGAGGTTGCATTCGCTCGCGAGAGTTTGGTCTTTGGCTGGTCAACCGTTCTACTGGAGGCATTCTATTTCCTGCTGCTCGGGCTTTTAACCCCTGCGGAAACAAGTCTCGCTCTGAGACTTTCAGTCCCAGTTTCGCTACTGGTCGGATGGCTACTGTTTCGCCGTGCAATGTCCAGCCGACTGTGGCTAGGGTCGGTAATCATAGTCGCTGCCGTTGTACCGATCCTCTATGGCGTTGACGCGGACGTGCGCGTATTCGCAGTTATTCTAGCTGTGTTATGCTCACTATTCGTTGCTGTGAAGACGTTTTCTAGCGAATTCCATCCTGCCAATCGTGTCGCCTCAACTGTGCGCAAAAAATTGCGTGTGACCGGTCTTGTTGTTCTGGCGACAGCGGTGATCGGTGTCGCGGTGCTGTTACCGCTTGTTTTGCTTGCCGGCGCTGGGCTTGTCCCAGATGGGAGCTTCATTCCGCCCATCGCGGCTTTCTGGCATGGACCTACCCTGATTACCGCCATCGTTGTGGGTGCGCCAGTTTTCGTCGCGATGACGTATCTGACTTTCTCGTCCGTTGTGAAGATTGGAACTGAGAGCTTTCTAGCCACCAGCGCGTTCACGCCATTTTCCGTGTTGGCGATTGAAAGC
>DAOUZE010000013.1 GCA_030665765.1 Filomicrobium sp. | reverse complement strand
TCCTGTCCGCGGTCGCGCAGGGGCGGCCCGTTAACCTCAACGACAACTTGGTAGCCGAAGCAAAACAGTTTTTCGCCGAAAAGCTGAGCAAGGCGAAGTACGGAGTGTTCGTCTTCGCTCCCGATGCGATAGATCCACTCGCGCAGTTTGCCATGATGTCGCTCGCCAATACGCTGTCGGCGGAAACCCGCTGGACAGTGCTGCCGCTAGGCCGGCCGCGTGGACAAGCCGAACTGATCCGAATGAGCCAAGCCTTATCTGGCTTACCGCCGCCGCTGTCGTTTGCCGGCGTCAGGCCGGTTCACGACCGCCTCGTGTACCGGGCGCCTGACCTGATCCGACGTGGGGAAGCCGACGCGATCATATGGGTTTCAGCCTGCGGAGACACGTTGCCGGACTGGATCGACGACCTGCCATTGGCGGCCATCACGGCGCGTCCCGACGCTATCCCTTCGGCAACAACAAAGATCAGCATAGGCAAACCTGGTATCGACCATGCGGGCTTGTTGGAAGACGATGTAACGGGTTTCGTTACCGCCGATGGGCAGACCTCGGCGGTGACAAAAGACAGCGCTGCGCAAATTCTCGGAGCCATCACCGACCTGATCGTCGCTTCTCAGAATGGAGCCGCCGCATGAGCCTAATTTGCATTACCGGAGGCCGCGTCGTCGATCCAACCTCGGGGCGCGATGGAATCGGCGAAGTTTGGATTCAAGATGGATGCATTGTGGAGGCTCCGGAAGGCAATCCTCAAGCAGAGCGCATCGACGCGACAGGCTGCGTGGTGATGGCCGGGGCGATTGACATCCACACCCACGTAGTCGGCGCCAACGTCGCTGCTGCGCGGCTTCTCCTGCCCGAACGCTATAGCGAGATAGAGACGCCACCGGAGCATTGGACAGGCGCTCCGTTCGACCTGACCACGACCGGTGCGCTCTATGCCGAAATGGGCTTTACACTGGTCGTTGAGCCGGCCGTCGCGCCGGTTGACGCCGCCGCGACACATGCGGAACTGGAGCTGATCCCTTACGTCGACAGGGCTGCTTTAAGTGTTGTTGGCAACGACGACGTACTGCTTGGGCTACTGCGCGACAAGGCTTCCGAAGACACGGTCGCGGACTATGTCGGCTGGCTCTTAACGACCAGCCGGGCTATCGGCGCGAAGACAATTAATCCCGGCGGTGTGGCGGCGCTAAAGGAAAACATCCGCTCCTTCGAGCTTGATGACACGATCCCAGAGTACGGCGTATCCTCGAGACAAATCTCGGCCGCTATGCGCAAGGCTCTAAGCAGACTTGGAGTGCCGCACCCCCTGCATCTGCACACCCACAACCTGGGTCTTCCCGGCAGTGTTGAAACGGCGGTGGCGACCATCGAGGCTGCCGAAGGCGAACCGCTGCACCTGGCACACCTGCAGTTCTACGCTTACGGAACCGAAGGCGGGTTTGGTATGTCGTCAGGGGCGGTGCGGCTTGCTGAACAGCTCTCCAGGCACAAGAACGTCACGGCCGATGTCGGTCAGGTGATGTTCGGGCCGACTTGCACGATCTCGTCGGATACGATGACACAGTTCAACGCGCGCCGCTGGGCCAACCCGAAGAAATGGGGTGTCCGTGATGGCGATGCCAACGGTGGCGGCATTGTTCCCTACCACTACAAGGCGGGTAACAAGATCGCCGCGCTGCAGTGGGCCATCGGCCTTGAGCTGTTCCTCGCCATCGATGATCCCGCTCAGGTCTACATGACGACCGACCATCCCAATGGCGGGCCTTTCACATCCTATCCGGATCTCATTGCGCAGCTGATGGACCGCTCGGCGCGGCAGGCGGTGATGGACCAGCTGCCCAAAGAAGCACTCGAGGTCTCCGCGCTTGCCAGCATGACTCGGGAATACTCGCTCCGCGATATCGCCGTCATGACGCGGCAGGCACCAGCACGACTTTTGGGTCTTACCGACCGGGGGCACCTGAAGCCGGGCGCAGTGGCGGATGTTTCGGTTTACCGAGAGAGCCCGGACAAGGCGGCAATGTTCCGCAGGGCCACGCACGTGACCAAGGACGGCACCTTCATTGTCCGTAACGGTCAACTTGCAGCGCCACGCTACGGCCGCACTCTGTCGGTGGCGCCGAACTACGATAAAGCGATCGTGCCCCACGTCGGCGAAGCCTACGACCGCCGTTGGGGCTTACCGCCTGAAAGTTTCAACGTTCCGGAGACACTAATGCGGAATACTAGCCCGTTCGAGGTGGTCGCGTGTCGGAGCTGAGTGAAAACGTGGCTTACAGCCAACCGATCACGCGCAACGGGATCGCCATTGACGATACGTTCGCTGAAGCCTTCGGGATGAGCGCATCCGGAGTCGTGGTCACCGCCGACAGCCCCAAGTGGGCGCGCCAGGCCGCCATCACCATGTCGGGCTTCGGCACTTCGGTGATCGGATGCGGGGCGGAGTGCGGGATCGATCACGAGGTTGCACCGGAGGCAACTCCCGACGGCCGACCGGGCGTGCGGGTGCTGGTCTTTGGCTTCGCTCCGGAGTTGGTGGCCGAGCAGTTGAAAAACCGCGTGGGACAATGCGTCCTGACAAGCCCCGGGTCGGCCTGCTTCAACGGTTTGGACAGTGCCCGGCGCATCAGCCTTTCGGCGGGGCCCAGATTCTTCGGCGACGGCTGGCAGACCGCCCGAAAGTTGGGCGAATCACGCTACTGGCGGGTGCCGGTCATGGATGGTGAATTCGTCATTGAGGACAAGGCTGGGGTTTCGACAGACGCCGTGGGCGGCGGAAACATTTTGGTCATCGGCCGAGATCGCGTCGGCGTTCTGGAAACTTGCGAGTTGGCGGTTGCCGCTATTGCTGATGTGCCGAACGTGATCACTCCGTTTCCCGGTGGGATCGTGCGATCGGGCTCCAAGGTTGGCTCGAAGTACGGTGCGCCTGCCTCGACCAACGACGCTTTCTGCCCAACGTTACGCGGGGCCGTTAACTCCAATCTTAGTGCCGACGACAAGTGCGTCCTCGAAATTGTCATCGACGGACTATCGGCGGAGGCGGTCGGTAATGCTATGCGGGCCGGGATAAAAGCTGTTCTCGATGTCGGGCCGCAACGCAACGTGACACGCATGAGCGCTGGCAACTACGGCGGCAATCTTGGCCAACATCACTATCACCTCAAGGACTACCTGCCATGAGCGCCCTGAAGCTGAAACTGCGGTTCGCGCCTCAGGTGC
Organism: Filomicrobium sp.; assembly: GCA_030665765.1. Classification (GTDB taxonomy): domain Bacteria; phylum Pseudomonadota; class Alphaproteobacteria; order Rhizobiales; family Hyphomicrobiaceae; genus Filomicrobium. Next base: position 24,741 of record DAOUZE010000013.1, on the reverse strand, counting down.
GGCTAGATCTTTCACGGCTTGTTCCGGGTAGGCTGGCGGGACTGTCCTCAGCCGAGATCGAGAAGCTGGTCGTCAGCGGAGGCCCTCGGGTACTTACTGTCGGCGACTGTTTCGAAGTCAGCGGCGCGCCGGGGGAGGACCTTATCTTCGAGGGCGGTTCGGACCGGTTCGATTATGTCGGGGCCGAGCACACTGGCGGTAAGATCATAGTCGAAGGCGACGTCGGTGCCTATGCGGGACGCCGCATGAAAGCGGGACATATAGAAATCAATGGCGACGCCGGCGTTTGCCTGGCTTCGAACCTGCGCGGTGGGATCGTGTCGGTCCGCGGGTCCGCGGGAGAGCATATTGGGCTTCCGCGGCCCGGCGAAAAAGACGGAATGGCCGGAGGTGCGGTCATCGTCCATGGCGATACCGGGGACTATCCAGGTGAGCGGATGCGGCGTGGGACGCTAATCGTCAAGGGACGGCTTGGTAAACTCGCTGGCGCCAGGATGATGGGCGGAACCATTTGGGCGGAGCAAGGATTGTCGGCGGGTGCGGGTATCCAAATGCGGCGGGGGACTTTGATTGGCCCCCGGATTGATGAGCCGCTGGCAACGTTTGTCGATTGCGGAACGCATGATCTGCTGATCTTGAAGATCATGGCCGTGCACTGGCGGAACACCCTAGGCGATGTTGCCCCGCCGGCGTTCTCCCAGCCACGGCGGCTGATGGGCGATATGGCGAGCCTCGGCAAGGGCGAGATCTTACTCACCGAAGGCTAGGCTGCCACTTCTATAGCATAGGCGAGCCGGCTGAGCCGTTCTCGGGATTGTGAGAAGCCTCGGCACGCAAAAACTGGCACACCTTACACATTCAATTGAACGAATTCGTTTGGGAAGGTGTCAGTTTAATGTGGAATATCAGCTATTTCGGCATTGGCCTGATCGCACTTGGCGGCTTGATCGCGCCCGGCAATGATGGGACCGCGCGGGCGCAAGACATGATGCGTCACGTCGATCTGCAATCTCCTGCCTTTACGCAGTCGGAACTGACCCGCGCTGAACTCGAGCACAAGCTTGCCGCGTTGAAGAAGGGCGAGACGCTGGACCTGTCAGCCCGGGCGCTCAATGGCCTCGACCTTTCAGGGCTCGACCTGCGGCGTACTAAGCTGCAGTCGGCGCGGCTCAATAACGCCAATCTCAAAGGGGCAAACCTTGATGGCGTAGTGCTTGATCAGGCCTGGGCACTCATGGCCGATCTGACCGATGCCAGCCTCGAAGGTTCCAGCTTGTTCATGACGCAGTTCGTGGGAGCCAAGCTTGATGGAGCAAACTTCAAGGACGCTCGTATGGCCGCCAACATGACGCAAGCGAGCCTCAAAGGGGCGTCGTTCGAAGGCGCCAATTTGTCGGCCGACATGACAAATCAATCGATGGGTTTGATGCGCGGAGTATTCTCTTCAGCAGACCTGACGGGCACCTCTTTCGAGGGCGCCAACTTGGCTCGTGTCTTAATGGAGTATGCCGATCTGCGGGGCGCCAATCTTGCCGGAGCAGATCTTTCAGGCAGCGAACTCGCAGGAGCCAACTTGAGCGGCGCCAATGTCGCCGGCGCGAATTTCAAGGACGCGGACGTGAACTCAGCGCAGCTAAGCGGGCTTCTGGGGCTCGATAAAGCACTTAATTTCGAACGCGCAAAGAACCTCGATCGGGCGTTCCGGGATTAGGCGGTTGAACTGAGGCGAGGGAGCGAAAGCCGTCGTGGGGATCGATACCGCTGATCTCGACGATGAACTTTTGACGGATGGCACGGCCGAAGTCTTCGAAGCTCTCAGCAGCAAGGATAAACGAGCCGGGTCCACCCTGAACGTTGTCGCGATACCAATTCTCCAACGTTAAGGCTTCCGAGCCTTCGAGGATCGGCAGACCGTTAATAATAGTGCGATAGCCGACCAGTTCGTCGCGGATTTCCGGTGTTGCTATCCTCGAGTTGCAATTGTCCTTACCGTCGCCCGAGACGTCTACGACCTTGCGTAGCGCGGGTGCTGGAACCGTTGGCAGCACCTTGTCGTTGAGATAGCGCAACATATTGGCGAGGCACGTAAATTCTCCGGTTATGCGGGGCAGATTACGAACAAGGGAGGCGACGGCAAACGCCTCCTCCCGGCTCGATATGCGCATCCATTCGAGAGCGATCTGCGGACGATCCGACCAGGCCACGATGGAAATCAAGATTGCTCCTTGAGAGCCGTTCAAGATAGTCCCAATAACACTGGGGTCCTCCAGCGCCTTGGCGATGCCATTCATTTGCAGACGGTAACGCCGCTCATCGACGGAATTGGACACATCGACGGCGACTACCAGAGCGGTGTCGACGGGTTGCAGAGTCTTCTGCGCGATGGCGGCCAGCGATATGAAGCTTAGAAGCCCGAAAAGCGCGACCCGTTTTATTGCCCGCTCAAACACGGTGCGGACACGGTTTGGCGCGCGAAAGACCTCAAGCAAAGAACTCCCCTTGTGATTTGTCTTCACGGGCGTTTCAATCCACCTTGCTTGGGACGGGTCGCCACGCCCAGCCCCTTTGCCGTCTGCAGTCCCTTGGCACCGGCAAACTGCGCGCCGGTGACGGTCGCACCTGCGAAATTTGCACCTGCGAGATTGGCGCCCCTAAAGTCGGCCTGATTAAGCTTGGCGGCGCGCAGGTCGGCGGCGCGCAAATCGGCATCGCGAAAGATCGCGAAGTCGAGATGTCCTTGTTGGAGATTGACACCACGCATACGAGCCCTGGTGAAATCGGCCCCGGTCAGCATGTTGTGCGGGACCGTCGAGATGGTATTGGCGCCGGATTCGAGGGGGCTGAAGTCGGCGTCAGTCAAATCTGCTTCCCGGAAGCTAGCCCCATCGAGCCGCGCGAAGATGCGTGTCCTCACAAGCTTTGCCCCTGTGAAGTTAGCGACTTCACTGCGATCGAAGCGGGTGTTCGTAAATGTCGTCGGCCGCAACAAGGTGGCGTCAGTTAGGTCGGCCCCTGAAAAATTCGTGTTGATAATCGACGACCGGTCAAGGCGCGTGTAACTGAGATCAGTTCCTGAAAGGTTCGATCCCGAGAGGTCGGCCCCGTAAAGATCCGCCCCTACGAAAACGGCTTTCTTGAAATCGAGCCCGGAAATGTCGATCAGCGTCAGGTTCAGATCGTTAAAGTCGACCCGTTCACCGGCCGGCGCCTCGAAAAGACGGATCGTGACCTGACGCGCGGTCAAGTCGCTAGCGGCTGCACTTTGGGCGTAAAACACGGTTAAAATGCACGCTATTAGTATGGCGTGGAGCCAACCGTCCCTTGCCAAATTCATCCATGCCTCGCTCGATGCCGGAGCCGGTCCCAACCGGCGCACCGGACGCCTGTTAGTCCACAGTACGCCTGTAAATCGAACAGAGATCAACCGCACGCTGGTCACCATTCCATATGGGGCCGTTGTTATATCTCAGGACCGATCTTGATTAGCGGCGTTCACCACAGGACTTTTTGGCCCATGGCAGGCGCGTTGCTGGCCTTGCCGGGCGCTGCTACAAGCTCCGTCACCGAGAAGAGGCACCGCAACTGCTGTGCCGCTCCGGCAACAGCCGCGCTTTTGTCCCAAGGAGCACAAATTAATGCCTTCCGAGCATCCAACCCTGGCAGACTACCTTGCGTCATGGAGCCAGGGCGACCCCGTCCTCATAGCCGTTGCCGAGACAATCTCAGCTCTTACAGCGGCCTCCGCGGAGCTTTCCAGGCTAATCGCCGAGGGCCCCTTCGTGCGGGGGCTGGGAGAAACGATCGGAGACGCCGGTGGCGGAGATGTTAAAAAGTTCCTCGATGTGGAATCGCACAAGTTGTTTAAATCGGCCCTGGAGAAGGCACCGGTGGCGGCCATGGGCTCAGAAGAAGCCGACGCGGCGGAGGTCTTGAACGATGGTGCGGCGCTCGTGGTCGCGATCGATCCTCTCGACGGCTCGTCAAATATCGACACGAATGTCTCGATCGGCACGATCTTCTCGGTGCTGCCCGTGCCCGATGGCATGAGCCCCGATGCCGCGCTGTTGCAGGCCGGTAAGGAGCAGGTAGCTTCCGGTTTCATCCTTTACGGGCCGCAAACAACGCTGGTGGTCACCGTCCGGGACGGCACCCACATCTTCACCATGGCACCCGACGACCGCGTATTCCAATTAACCCGAAGGGACTTGAAAATCGCTCCGGATAAGGCGGAATATGCGATAAACGCCTCAAACGAACGGCACTGGCCTGCGGCGGTTCAGGCGTATATGCGCGATTTGAAAGCTGGAAGGGACGGGCCGCGCAGACAAGACTTCAACATGCGCTGGGTTGGGTCTCTGGTTGCAGAGGCCTATAGGATCCTGATCCGTGGCGGAATCTTCCTTTATCCGGGCGATGCACGCAAAGGCTATGAAAAAGGCCGTTTGCGGCTTGTCTACGAGGCTATTCCGCTGGCATTGCTGATGAGCCAAGCGGGGGGGGCGGCGACGGACGGCGTGACACCGATCCTAGATATCGAGCCCGAAAGCCTGCACCAACGCGTGTCTTTGGTTTTTGGCCCGCCTGACGAAGTCGAACGCATTGCGCAGTATTACGAGGCGAGGCCTGGCGACGGAAACTCCCCGCTGTTTTCGGAACGCGGCCTTCTAAGGGGGTAAGGAGAGCCTCTATATGTCGGTCAAGCATCCGATCATATCAGTGACGGGCGCGTCGGGCGCTGGGACATCGACTGTGAGGCACACCTTCGACCAGATTTTCCGGAGGGAGGGTGTCGAGGCGGCGATGGTCGGCGGCGATGCATTTCACCGTTACAACCGCGAGGATATGGACGCAGCCATGGACGCTGCGGCGGCGGCGGGTAATCCGAACTTCAGCCACTTTGGGCCTGAAGCCAATCTGTTCACCGAGCTGGAAAGTCTTTTCGCGCTTTATTCTGAGACCGGGCGGGGGCGGTTCCGCCACTACATCCATACCGATGAAGAAGCCAAAGCGATGGGCGCCCCTTCCGGGACATTCACCGAATGGCAGGACATGCCGGAGCCTACGGACCTATTGTTGTATGAAGGGTTGCATGGCGCACTCGTTACAGACCAGGTCAACACCGCGCGCTTCGCAGATCTGAAGATTGGCGTCGTTCCCGTAATCAACCTGGAGTGGATCCAGAAGATCCACCGCGACAAGGCCGCACGAGGTTATTCGACGGAGGCGGTAACCGATACAATCCTTCGCCGCATGCCTGATTACATTAACTACATATGCCCCCAGTTCACAGAAACGGACATCAATTTCCAACGGGTGCCGACAGTCGACACGTCGAACCCGTTCATCGCCCGCTGGATTCCCACACTGGATGAGTCGCTTGTGGTCATCCGCTTCAGGGATCCACACGGCATCGACTTCGCTTATCTAATCTCTATGATCCACGACAGCTTCATGTCACGCGCTAATTCGATCGTCATCCCAGGCAGTAAACTCGACCTGGGCATGCAGCTTATTTTGACCCCCCTTATCAACCGCCTGATCGAACGTAAAAGGCGCGCGTCCTAACGACTTGAGGAGCTTCTATATTCATGAGTGCCGCCGCAACGAATATCGAGAAGGGCGCATCACACGCTGAAATGGCCAATGCCATTCGCGCCCTGGCTATGGATGCTGTGCAGAAGGCCAATTCCGGGCATCCCGGGATGCCGATGGGCATGGCCGATGTCGCCACCGTGTTGTTCACACGATACATCAAAATCGATCCGACAGCTACAAATTGGCCGGACCGCGATCGTTTCGTACTCTCCGCCGGCCACGGCTCGATGCTGCAATACGCCTTGCACTATTTGCTCGGCTATCCTGACATGCCGATCGAGGAGTTGCACAACTTTCGCCAACTGGGCAGCCGCACACCCGGACACCCAGAGTTTGGCCACGCGGAAGGAATCGAGACGACAACAGGGCCGCTTGGCCAGGGGCTGGCAACTTCGGTCGGCATGGCGCTCGCCGAGCGGATGGCGAATGCCCGATTTGGAGACGAACTGGTCGACCACCATACCTATGCAATCGTCGGGGACGGTTGTCTGATGGAAGGCATTAGCCATGAGGCGATCGACATGGCCGGGCACCTCAAACTTGGCCGGCTGATCGTTCTTTGGGACGATAATTCGATCTCGATCGACGGACCGACGGATTTATCGACCTCAACGGATCAGATCGCGCGGTTCAAGGCATCGTGCTGGCATACCGTGAGCGTCGATGGACACGATCCAGAGGCCGTGGCGCAGGCGCTCGAAGCCGCGCACGCCGACGACAGGCCATCGCTGATCGCTTGCAAAACGATCATCGGCAAAGGCTCCCCCAACAAACAAGGCACCGCCGCCACGCATGGTGCACCGCTTGGCCACGACGAGATCGCGGCGACTCGCGAAGTCCTCGAATGGACGGCAGCTCCATTTGATGTCCCGAATGAAGTTCTTGAAGCTTGGCGGGCGTCCGGCACACGCGGGGCAGACCAACGCGCGGCCTGGCAGGAGCGGCTTGACGCATCGGCAAAACGCCGAGAGTTCGAAGTTGCCATCTCGGGCGCGCTGCCAGAGACGCTGACGGCCGACATCAACGCGTACAAGGCGAAGCTGTCGCGCGAAGCTCCGAAGGTCGCGACTCGCAAAGCCTCGCAAATGGCTCTCGAAGTCATCAACGCAGCGGTGCCGAACATGGTCGGTGGCTCCGCCGATCTGACTGGCTCGAACAATACCCGAACCAAGAATATGGCTGCCGTCACCGCCGATGACTTCGGCGGAAGCTACATCTATTACGGCGTCCGCGAGCACGGCATGGCCGCGGCCATGAACGGTATCTCTCTGCACGGCGGGTTCATCCCCTATGGCGGCACATTCCTTGTCTTCACGGATTACTGCCGACCGGCGATCCGGCTGTCAGCTCTGATGGGCCAACGGGTTATCTACGTGATGACGCATGATTCCATCGGGCTTGGTGAAGACGGACCAACGCACCAGCCCATTGAGCAAGTGCCCAGCCTCAGAGCGATGCCGAACCTCAATGTGTTCCGCCCCGCCGATGCGGTGGAGTCCGCCGAATGCTGGCTGGCGGCTCTTCAAGACACGAAAACGCCGTCGGTGCTCGCACTGTCGCGGCAGGGACTTCCAACGCTGCGCACTGAGCACACGAATGACAATCTATGTGCGAATGGCGCTTACGTCCTGCGTGAGGCGGACGGAGTTCGCGATGTGACGATCCTGGCGAGCGGGTCGGAAGTGGAGATCGCCATCGAGGCCGCTGATGCGCTGTCGGCGTCCGGCATTTCCGCGGCCGTTGTCTCAATGCCGTGCTGGGAAAAATTCGATAAACAGCAGCAATCATACCGCGATGCAGTGCTTGGCACGGCGCCACGCATCGCCATCGAAGCGGCGGCGGGCTTCGGCTGGGAGAAATGGATTGGCACGAGCGGCCGGTTCGTCGGGATGTCGAGCTTCGGCGCTTCGGCACCAGCTGGTCATCTCTACGAGCACTTCGGCCTGACATCGGAAGCGATTGCGGAGGCCGCGCGCGATGCTATCGGCCAAGCCTGATTTAGGCTGCGGGACTACACATTAGATCACCCACCAACCCGAGATTGAGTTTGTAAAAGCGGAATAGGAGTTCAAGTTCATGGCACGGATCACACTTCGGCAACTGCTCGACCATGCCGCCGAGAACGGCTATGGCGTGCCGGCTTTCAATATTAACAACATGGAACAGGGGCTGGCGATCATGGAGGCCGCGAAAGCGACCGATTCGCCTGTCATTATCCAGGCCTCGCGGGGCGCGCGCGCTTACGCCAACGACATCATGCTGGCGAAAATGATGGAGGCGCTGGAGGCGATCTATCCAGACATCCCGCTTTGCGTGCACCAGGACCACGGCAACAACGTCGCAACCTGCCTATCGGCGATCCGCAACGGCTTCACGTCAGTGATGATGGACGGCTCGCTCAAGGAAGATGCAAAGACGCCGGCCGATTACGACTATAACGTCGCCGTCACCAAACAGGTGTCGGAGCTGGCACATATGATCGGCGCCTCGGTCGAGGGTGAGCTTGGTTGTCTCGGCTCGCTGGAGACCGGTCAAGGCGAAGCCGAAGACGGGCACGGCTTTGAAGGAAAGCTCGAAAAATCGCAGCTGCTGACGGATCCCGAGGAAGCAAAGCAGTTCGTCGACGAAACCAAAGTCGACGCGCTTGCGGTTGCGATCGGCACATCTCACGGCGCTTATAAATTTACCCGCAAGCCAACCGGCGACGTGCTCGCGATGGATGTCATCGAAAAGATCCATAAACTGCTACCGAACACGCACATCGTCATGCACGGCTCCTCGTCGGTGCCGGAGGACTGGCAGGCGGTCTTCAACGAGTTCGGCGGAGAGATGAAGGAAACCTACGGCGTGCCGGTCGAGGAAATCGTGCGCGGCATCAAGCATGGTGTGCGCAAGATCAACATCGACACCGACCTGCGGCTTGCTGCAACCGCGACGATCCGAAAGATCCTGTCGACGAGCAAATCGGAGTTCGACCCGCGCAAGTATCTGAAGCCGGCACGCGAAGCCATGACGAGTGTCTGCAAGGCGCGTCTGGAAGCCTTTGGCACAGCCGGTCAGGCCTCGAAGCTGAAGGTGATCCCGATGAGCGATATGGCCAAACGCTACGCCTCAGGCGAGCTTGACCCGAAGACCGGCGTCGCCAAGGCAGCGTAAACGGGACGACCGCAAGGCAACGAAATGTAAGGCCGGAGCACCTAGTTGTTCCGGTCTTTTTTGGGGCGCAAGAAATCAACTGAGCAGAAGCGCCAGCGACAGTTGCCGGAGGCCGCTGATTTATGCTTCGGCGTAAAGCTCCCCAGTTCTTGCCTGTTCAGAAACTCCTTGTAAGTCTCCACGTGCTCGGTCACAAGTTCGACCTCTGATGAGATGACGAACATGTGGCGCACCAGCTAATCATCGTATCAGGAGGACTCCTTGGGCGCGGTCTCCAATGGATCGGGCGAGGGTCCATGATCATCGGAGCCTTGCGAGGGCGTCTTTCAAGAAGCCAGGCATCGATGCCATGATGTGTTTGGTTTGAGAAATGGGCTTTGAACGCCCCAACTCGCACTACGCCAAGGCGGCCATGGTGCAGTGGCGCGTGACTCCGACAAGACAATTACTTGCGGATAACGGACCGAAACGTCCGCCTCATGCCGAGCCACTGTCCGGTTCGCAGGCACTTCTGCCTCTCACCTAAACAGTATTCGTTGCAAAAAACGGGTGGCGCTTCTTTTCCGCATCCAACCGAGCACTGCTTGGCGATGTAGCTACAGGTCAGCTTTTTGCGTGCAGCTTCGGCTGAGCTTGGGCCAACAATAACGCCAACAAGGCCGATTAGCACGGCGATGAACAGGCAGGGTGAGAGGAGGAAACACGTTGTTCGCATGTGTCGGACTTCTATCAATTTCAACAAGACCAGTTTTCGAGCACTCAAGCTCGGCGTTTGTATGGCGACAACAGCCGCCCGCCTCGCTGAATTGAGTTTTCAAAATTTTATTGATTCCAAGGGACGTTAACGGTCGGCGATGGTTCCACACATGTTTGAGGCCATCGCCTCGCACGAGTGTGCTGTGCGGCCGCACGACGAAGCCATTGTTATTGAGTAAGCGCGCTGGGACAGAAGTCCCGAAGGGTCTTTTTATGTGCATTGACCATCGGTTGCGTGATCAGCGGCAAGGCTCCCGTCGCGGCAGATATCGCCAAACGTGAAGGTCGCCGTGAGGGGAGCGTCTCCCGGGCCGTCTAATTGTAACCTACGGAACAGTTTTCAAAACAGAACTCCCATAGTTAACCGACGGATTGCCTGTGCGTGGTCTCCACATACGCGCGAGGCTTCTCCGAATTTAAGGGAGTAAAACCTTGGATGCGCTCCGCAGAGCAAGCATTTTCCTAGCGGCTGCCAGTCTTGCTGCGCCATCCCAAGCCGGCATGAAAGCCGACCTGGCAAACTGTACCGGCGGGCTTGGCGGCAAGAGTGCCAAAGCCTGCACACGCATCCTAAAAAGTGGCCGGCTCCCCAAGAAGCAGTTCTATATTGCCTACTACAACCGTGGCTGGGCTTACCGCAACGCAGGTGACTACAAACGGGCTCTTCGAGATTTCAACAGGGTCTTGGAGCTCAATCGTAGGTTTGCAGACGGCCACTACAGCCGTGCGGTTGTTCACCAAGGCCTCGGCCACAGAAACGAAACAATCAAGGATCTCGATCGCTATGTGGAGTTGAAGAAAATGAAATGGTCCGCTCATTACGGACGCGCACTCATGCTGCGACGTTTGAAGCAGTACGATCGAGCACTTGCCGACCTAGGGGCTGCCGAAAAACTCAAGCCGACCGAGCAGAAAATCATCGTAATGCGAGCGTTGGTCTTGTCCGATCAAGGTGACCACGCAGCCGCTACATCCACAATCTCAACGGTTATCGCCGCCAAACCCAATAGTGCTGACGCTTTGCACGCGCGAGCCGTCATCTTGTTTAGACTTGAGCGCCTTGATGAAGCCGCGGCCGATCTGAAGAAGGCTCTAAAGATACGAAAGTCATTTGATGCAGCTCACCTGCTCAAAGGGCGAATTCTCGAACGGAAGGGAAGAACACAGCAAGCACGGGAGCACTACGAACGCGCGATCGCGTCTTCAGCCAAATCCGTCGAACAGCTCTATGCACAAAACACAGCCAGAGCACGTCTAAAGTCACTCGAAGAGCGCAAAGAAACCCCCGTTTTTACGTCGGGCATATCGTTCGACTGCCGGCGCTTCATTCCAGCCGCAAACATGACGATCACGATCGACTGTAAGGAATAGCCCGCGCGGCGCAGGTCCTCACGAGACCCCCAAATGATTTGACCGGTTCAGCGCCGCCTAACAGCAGCGGCCTTGTGGATGCCGCGACTTCACAGGGCTTCAGAGAAGTTTGCAAAAAGCATGTGGCTGCGATCAATGCTATGGTGCAAGCTCCTGACCACAGAGACCTGAAGTGCACCCATGATGATCTCGTCAAGAGACACGAAGAAGCTGCAGGCGATCCTGGATCGCATCGCGGACACGATGTCAACCGCTTCGGAACGCGGCCGTGTCGCCAACTATATTCCGGAGCTCGCTAACGTTTCCAACGATCACTTCGGCCTCGCTGTCGTGCCGGTCGATGGGGAGACGTTGATCTCCGGCGACGCTGATATTCTGTTTTCCATACAGAGCATTTCAAAGGTCTTCACGCTGACGCTGGCGTTGGAAAAATACGGCAGCACAATTTGGGACCGGGTTGGCCGCGAGCCTTCGGGTGATCCCTTCAATTCGATTGTTCAGCTTGAATTAGAGCACGGCGTACCGCGCAATCCGTTTATCAATGCTGGGGCTATCGTCGTCGCGGACTTGCTGGTTGAGGGCCGGAGCCCTCAGCAAGCTATTGCTGAAATTCTCTCTTTTTGTCATGGGCTGGCCGCCGATGCGGAAATCGGGATCGATCAAGACGTCGCCCGATCAGAGGAGCGGACCGGCTTCCGCAACGTTGCTCTGGCCAGCTTCATGCGCGCCGAAGACAATATTCGTTCGCCCGTCGGGCACCCGCTCGATGTCTATTTCCACCACTGCGCAATCGCCATGTCATGCCGGCAGCTGGCAACGGCGGGACGTTACCTCGCTGCTTCCGGCGACGTACACGGGGACGCAACCAAGCGTATATCAATGGCATGCGTACGGCGCATCAACGCAGTAATGATGACCTGCGGTCACTACGATGCCTCGGGTGAATTCGCGTTCAGGGTCGGTCTTCCTGGCAAGAGCGGGATCGGCGGTGGGATCCTTGGCATTGTGCCGGGAGTCGCTTCGATCGCCGCCTGGTCCCCCGGTCTCAACGTCAAAGGCAGCTCAGTGCTTGCAAGCCGCGCTTTCGAAGAACTCGCCAAGGCGACTGGTTGGTCGGTGTTCGCCGCACCGCGCCGGAGTTAAGCTGAACCTGCCTGTTCAGCTTATTGCTGCTCCTCGGGTCGGAACAGATCGCCCGCACAATTGAGATACGCGGCACGAGTCTGGTTAGGCAGCGGACCGCTCAGCGCGTGTTGCTTGCCGAAAGATTCGAAGCAACTAAAACTTCCGCCGCCGATCATGAGTTCTTGAATGAGCATTGCCACCTTGTCGCTGGTGGCGGGAGCGCTCAGAACAACGAAATCTTTCACCTGATAAGCCTCCCCTTTAAGCAGGTCGCCGGTGCTTACGGTGCGCGTCTTGAGAACTGGCCGGCTAGGTCGATCTGGCTCGGTGCCGCAGACCGCACGCAACTCAAGAAATGTGTCACTTCCCCGACGTCTCATAATGAGTTCGAGTATGGGGGCGGCTGAACCACAGGAAAAAGTCGCGCGGAGACCACAGGCTCGGATGTTGCCGTCTTTAAGGCGCACAACTGGCTCGACGGCTGCCGGACCGGTCGAGCTGACAGCATGGGCAGGCCAAACGGCAAAACATAGGAGGACAAGAAGGATTGGGAATGTGTATAGCATCAGAATCCGGAGTTTAATTAATGATCCGTAACATTTACGCTTGCCGCGCGCAACCGGATGCATGCGCGGGGCACAGTGGCCAAAAGAGGGCTCATGCTTTCCAACGCCAAACCGCTGCACGTTTGATTTCCTGGTCTTCCAATTCGCGGGTCGTTGGCACGTCGTATTGCGCAAGACTTGTGAACCGCTCGGCGGGAAAATAGTTGCGCCTCGGATCGCCGACCAACACGGTGGCGTCCGCCGCGGCCGTCTGTTCCATGAAGGCGATGACCCGTTTGGAAAGCCCACGCTCGTAAAACAGGTCGCCAACGAGCAGGACATCGGTATCGCCGGGAGGACCGCCGAGGATGTCGTCATTGGTCACATCCAGCTGAACGTTATTTGCCGTGGCATTGATCAAGGCGGCGGCGCTGGCAAAGGGATCGATATCGGCTGCGAGTACGTGTTTCGCGCCGGCACCTTTTGCGGCGATCGCAACGATGCCGCTACCGGAACCTAAATCCACGATGCGCTTGCCGGCAACCAATTCCGGGTTGTCGAGAATGTAGCGTGCGAGCGCTTGTCCACCGACCCAGGCAAAGGCCCAATAGGGTGGCGGCAAGTTCCGTTCTCCGAGTACTTTTTCGGTTTTTTCCCAGATCGGCAGGCTCTGCTCCGCAAGGTAGAGTCTGATTTCGGGAACAAGCTTTGAGGGGAGCAACCTGGTATTGGCACGCAGAAAATCCATGCGGGATTGATGATCGTGATCTCGGCCTTGAGGATTGGTGCCCATCAACAAGGTCTCATTTGCGGATCTTTTTGGGATCAAGCCCGCCCATGCGGCAGACCTCAGCCCACTCGTCGGCGAGGACCGGCTGAACCGACAGCCGCATCGAGGTCACCAGTGACATCTTTTCCAACGCCGGGCTGGCCTTGACATCGACCAGCTTTACCGGGATCGGCATATCGCAAATCGCGCGGACATCGACACACTCCCACCGCTCATCATCGGTGGTGGAATCGGGGTGCGCAAGCTTGCAGACCTCGCAGATGCCGACGACCTCAAGGCCGATATTGGAGTGGTAAAAGAAGCCAAGCTCCCCGATTTCCATGGCGCGCATATTGTTGCGGGCCTGATAGTTGCGGACGCCGTCCCATTGCTCACCCCTCTTGCCCTTCTTCTTGAGATCATCCCAGGAAAAGACGTCGGGCTCGGATTTGAAGAGCCAAAATGCCGGGCGGATAGGAGAAACGAGATTGGGCGGGGCTGACTTTTTTGGGGCAGCGGCTTGTTTCGCGGTCGCCTTCTTTGCCACTGACTGCTTGCTGGCGGGCTTTTTCGCAGCCGGTTTCTTTGCTGCTTTCTTGGCTGGCTTTGCTTTGCTCATTTGCGTCAACTTTTTTCCTTCAACCCTCGGAGCGCTGCGGCCGCGACAGCAATCCCTCGATCGCGTCGTTGACCGAGATCTGATCCTTGACGATGGCATGGACGGCCGCACAGATCGGTAGCTCGATCCCCTTCTCAGCGGCAATCCGGTTGACGGCTTCAGCAGTGAAAACACCCTCGGTCACGGCACGGCGTTCGCCGAGGACGTCATCGATGCTGCGGCCCTGTCCGAGCGCGCGGCCAAGCGACATGTTACGTGACTGCGGACTGGAACAGGTCAGGATCAGATCGCCGAGACCAGCGAGACCCATCATGGTGTCAGCCCGCGCGCCGAGAGCTTCGCCAAACCGCCGCAACTCCGCAAAGCCGCGTGTGACCAAGGCGGCATGGGCGCTGGCGCCCAGTTCCTTGCCATCCACGATGCCGGCGGCGATGGCGAGGACATTTTTTACCGCACCGCCGAGTTCGACGCCGACAGTATCCGAAGACCAATAGATCCGCAGATTGCGGTAGCCGAGACCTTCGGCCAATCCCCGGCCAGCCGCTTCATCCAGACAGGCGAGTGTCACGGCTGCGGGAAGACCGCGCGCGACATCGGCGGCAAAACTTGGACCAGATAGAACGGCGAGGAGTGCCTGAGGCAGGACTTCGCGGACGACGTCGCCCATGAGCTTGCCGGTCGCCTGCTCGATCCCCTTGGCACAGACCACCACCGCCCGGCCTTCCGGGAGGTGTTCGAAAAGTTCGCTGGCGATGCGGCGCAGGTGCTGGGCGGGCGGAACCAGTAAGACAACGTCGGCAGCCGCCGCATCAGCGAGTTTGCCCGTCGCTTTGATCTTCGGTTCGATCGTCACTCCGGGTAAAAACACCCGGTTCATGCGGTGCTCGTTGATTTCCCGAATCGTATCGGGTTCGTACGCCCACAGGCAAACATCGCGTCCAGCCAGCGCCATGGTCTGCGCCAACGCCGTGCCCCATGCGCCTCCGCCGATTACCCCGACGCTGTCGAATTTCATGTGGTGCATTCCCATTAGATTTTGCCTCGGCACCCTAACGCACGGTCCGACGAGATGGAATCTTCTGAAACTCTCATCACTGGCATTTGACTCACGCCTTGACGCCGGCGCCGCGTACCTTAGGGGCCTCGCTGTCTAGCGGCCAACGCGGGCGTACAGGCGCATCGAGCGGATCAACGAGACCGCGAGCCAGGCGTTCGGCGCCAGCCCAAGCGATCATGGCGGCGTTATCACCGCAGAGCGCCAACGGCGGAGCGTGGAAAGCTAGACCCTTTTTTTTGGCCAGTTCCGTCAGGCCCGCGCGCAGGGTGCGATTGGCCGCGACCCCGCCAGCAGCGACGAAATGGCCAAGTTTTGCGCCCAAGGCTTGCTCGGCAAGATCGATGCCGCGGGCGCAACGGTCGCGCACGCTTGCCAACACCGCCGCTTGGAAACCGGCGCACAGGTCAGCAACATCGGTGTTGGTGAGCGGCGCGACTTCATGCGCTCGGTGACGAACGGCGGTCTTTAGACCGGCAAATGAAAAATGCGGCTCGCTGCGCCCTAGCATGGGACGGGGCAATGCGAAGCGCGTCGGATTGCCGGTAGTGGCACATTCTTCAACGGCCGGTCCGCCGGGCTGTGGCAGGCCCAGGAGTTTGGCCGTTTTGTCGAAGGCCTCACCCAGCGCGTCGTCGATCGTCGTGGCGATGCGGGTGTAGACACCGACGTCCCGCACGAGCAGCAACTGTGTGTGGCCACCGGAAACAAGCAACATGAGGTAGGGTGGTGGCAGCCCGTCGGTCAGGCCTACCGTCAGAGCGTGAGCCTCCAAGTGGTTAACGGCGATGAGCGGCTTCTGCCGGGCCATCGCGATGGCCTTGGCCGAAACCAGACCAACAATCAGCCCTCCGATCAGGCCGGGGCCGGCAGCGGCCGCCACACCGTCCACATCGGCGAGGCTCGCGCCTGCTTCACTCAGGGCCATACGGATAATCTCATCGAGGCATTCAGCATGGGCCCGTGCGGCGATTTCCGGCACGACACCACCGAAGTCGCGGTGATGCTCCCACTGGGCGCGTACGACCGACGATATCAAACAGGCGCTGCCGTCGGCCCGGCGCGCGACAACGGCGGCTGCGGTCTCATCGCAGCTTGTCTCAATCCCCAGGACCAGGATCTGGCCATCGACTGCGGCCGGAAGCACCGGTTTGCCTTCCTCACTCATGAAAACGAGTTGATTTGCGATCAAATTTGCCTTCGCCGTGCGACGGCGTCATTAATGGCGGTCAACAGAACGTACTAAGAGTGGCGCTGCGCGGAACTGCTGCCATCCTGCAGCTGACGCGAGCGCCTTATCGCCGTACACCCGAGGACCACAGCGTGCAAGAGACGGCCTTCAAGATTGGCACCCGCGGATCGCCGCTGGCGCTGGCGCAAGCTCACGAGGTGAAGCGCCTATTGATGAGCGCTCACGTGCGCCGCGACTACGACTTCGAAATCGTCGTTATCAAGACGTCCGGCGATAAGATCCAGGACCGACCCCTGGCTGAGGTTGGCGGCAAAGGGCTATTCACGAAGGAAATCGAGGAGGCGCTACTGGCTCGGCAAATCGATCTTGCCGTGCATTCGATGAAGGATGTCGCAACGGAGTTGCCGCCCGGGCTGGGGCTATCCGTCATGCTGCCCCGAGAAGATGTCCGCGACGCCTTTATCAGCCCTCGCCACAAATTACTGGGGGATATGCCGGCTGGAGCGAAAATCGGAACATCAAGCCTGCGGCGTGCGGCTCAGGTGCGTTTTATGCGTCCCGATCTCGAAGTGGTTGAGTTTCGCGGTAACGTTCAAACACGGCTGAAAAAGTTGGAGGACGGTGTCGCTGATGCTACGTTTCTGGCGTGCGCAGGACTCAACAGGCTCGGCATGGCCGACCAGGTAACCACCGCAGTTGATACGGGCCAGATGCTGCCTGCGGTCGGGCAGGGCGCCATCGGAATTGAGATCCGCGACGACGAAGACACGATCAGGGATTTGCTGGGACCGCTCAACGACGAGAAGACCGCACTGTGCGTCACTGCCGAGCGGGCGTTCTTGAAGGAACTCGAGGGATCGTGCCGAACACCGATCGGCGGCCTTGCCGAACTTGCGGAAGGACACCTTACGATTCGCGGCGAGATGCTGTCCCCTGACGGGACTGAGCGTTACGAAGGGGAACGGTCCGGACCGGCAGCGAGCGCAATAAGGATCGGCGAGGAGCTTGCCCAGGATCTCATCAACAAAGCCGGACCCGATTTCCTGCAGCGCTTGAAGGACGCGACCTGATTGCCGTATCCTCGCGGCGATAGATGACCTGATAGGCAGGCCCAAATGCGCGTTCTCGTGACAAGACCTGAACCGGATGCTTCGTCGACAAAGGCGGCTCTTGAAGCCGCTGGGTTGGAGGCGGTCCTGTCACCGCTGATGACGATCAACTTCGAACCTGTCGAGGATCTTGGGGCAGGCCATGTGCAAGCGATCATCGTGACCAGCCGCAATGCAGTGCGGGCGCTGGCGAAGAGCCCCGTGTTGCAGGGGCTTATCAACTTGCCCGTCTTTGCGGTCGGCCCGCGCAGTGCCAGGGACGCGCACGACTTGGGCTTCCACGGTGTCATGGAGGGGCCTGGAACGGCCTCTGAACTGACTGAACTGATTATCAGCAACGCAAACCCTGCTGGTGGGCGATTGATACATTTCGCCGGCTACAAACTCTCGTTTGATCTTGAGGGTGCCTTGAGAGACCGGGGTTTCGACGTGCAAACCAAGAGATGTTACGAAGCGCAGGGCGCAAGACAGTTCACACCAGCTGCCCAAGATGCCTTGCGATCTCGTCATCTCGATGCCGTACTGTTGATGTCCCCAGAGGCTTCGCGGACTTATGTGCGTCTGCTCGGATCGTCAGGGCTCGAGGCGGAGGCGGCGGAAGTTGCCTGCATTTGCATCTCTGGGGCGACCGCACAGGCGTTAGAGCCGTTCAATCCAACTGCCGTTCGCGTTGCGGAACGAGCCAATTTTGAAGAAGTGCTTGCACTCGTTAACCGGATGGCGGAACAATCCAGGTCATAAGCCCTAGCGCCGGGTAGATTGCGCTCAAATTTAATAGCTTTGGCCTGTGTCCAGAACTCAATTTCTGCTGTACTCCATGAGGATACAATCTGGTGCAGGCTAAACACTGCAATCGCAGCAAGTGAGAAACAGAACGAGATCGCCGCTTAACCTGCATCCGCTTCGGCGAAGGTCTCTATCCACTCACCAGTCCGTCGATTGTTCCGCTTGACTTAACATGTGCACGTGACGTCGTTGCGTCGGAGGTTCCCCGATTAATGACTGATAAAAAATCCCCCCAAGACAAGAACAAACCGCTTGCTGGCGACTCTATCGGCGGCAAGAAACCCCATGCAACGCTCGACCTCAAAGCAACCGAGGTCAAGGCTGCGGCCAGCGCGCGAAGCACGGAGCCATCACCCGGAAAAACGCCGCCCGACAAGGCTAAAGCCTCGGCGGCCACTGGCGCGCCCGGCGCTGCAGGTGCGGACGCGAAACCCGCCGCAGGTCAGGCGCAAGCTGGCAAGCCAACTGATAGCAAACCCACCGCTAGCAGCAAGCAGCCGGAAGCCAAGGCCAATCAGGCGGATATGAAGGCCAAGGAAACCGCCTCAGCGAAAACATCCGCGGCCGCACCACCTCCACCAGCACGGCGGTCGGGTTCGGGCATCGGTTCATTCTTTTCGCATGCACTCGCGGGTCTTGTTGGCGGCTTCCTGATGCTGCTTGGCGCGGACGCGTTGCAGCCGCAGGTCACCGAACTGAAGTCGAGACTTGGCTTACCTAATCTGGCGGAAAATTCGGACAACGGCGTCGCCAAGTTGGATAACAGGCTCGCCGCATTAGAAAAAGAGCAGGCCGCCGAGCCGAAGGTGGACACCGGCGCGTTGACGAAAAAACTTGCAGACGTGGATGCCTCGATGGGTGAGCTGGCAACGCTTAAAGCGTCGCTCGACGCGCTCCAGAAATCGCAGCAGGAGCTTGAACAGAAAGCTGATACGCTCGCCAGGGAAGTTAGCGAGAAGCCGGAAGCCGGCGCCGTTCCCAAAGAGCGGCTGGCGAAACTGGAGCAGCAACTGTCGACCATGACGGCCTTTGCCGAAAGCAACGAGAACAGCGGGATTGTTCCACGCCTCGCCTCTCTCACGGGTCGTATGGCGGACCTTGAAGAGACGCTCAAAAATCAGATCGCAGCTGTCCGCTCTGGCATTAGTCAGGATGTCGAAGCACGCGTGGCGGCAATCGCTGAATCGACTGAAGCGGCACGTTCGGGCACACAGCGAATGGACCGCCAACTCGCCGGCGTCACCAATGACACCGCGCGGCTCGGTCAACAAATGCAGACGCTCAAAGCAGACACAACACGGTTGGGCGACACGCTGCGCGTGGTGCAGGAAGAAACTGGCAAGATCTCTAGCAAGCTTGATGGACTGGCAGGCGATGTCAACGCTAAAATCGCCAAGCTGGCGAGCCCGTCAGACGTGAGCTCGGCGGTCAAGCCGGTTGCCGAGCAAGTGGCTTCGCTGCAGAGCCGTGTGGCGAACGTCGTCTCGGCGGAGTCAGATCGCAAACAGAACGCCAAGCGCATCGTACTGTCGCTGGAGCTCGCCAACCTTGAACGAGCGATTGAGCGGGGCGATAGCTTCGCGCCAGAACTGGCACAGGTGCAGGGGACGGCGGGCGGCCTCATCGACGTGACCCCACTGGAGCGTTTCGGTGAGTCCGGCGTTGCTCCGGTCAGCAAACTGCAAGCGCTATTCCGGCCGGTCGCGTATCAGATCATCGAGGCTTCGGAGGCGCCAACCAGTGGTTCGGTATATGAGCAGTTGCTATCCAATGCCCGGTCGGTGGTGAAAGTGCGCAAGGTCAGCCACGACGCGAGCGACACGAGCGCCGAGGCGATTGTTTCGAGGATTGAATCGGCTCTCGCTGCCGGGCGCCTTTCAAAGGTCGTTAGTCTCTACAAGGAGCTGCCGCCGGGCGGTCAGAAGGCCGCGCAAGGCTGGCTCCAGAAAGTCGAGGACCGGCACGCTGTCGACGTCGCGCTTGCTGCGATTGAAGATCAGCTGAAAGCGTCACTGTCAGGCACCAACTAAGGCTTCGGATTTATTATCATGCTACGACTCATTCTGTTCCTGGCCTTTATCATCGCGCTCGCCAGCGGCCTTGCATGGCTGGCGGACCGGCCTGGTCTAATCATGGTCAACTGGGAAGGCTACCAGGGCGAAATCAGCGTGTTCCACGCGGTCGTCGCCTTTGCGTTCTTGACCGGATTGGCACTAGTCGCCTGGTCGATCCTGCGGCACATCTGGGAGAGCCCAGCGGTGATCGGCAACTACTTCAACAAGCGACGGCAAAAGCGTGGTCTGGATGCGTTGTCGACAGGCATGATTGCGATCGGCGCTGGAGACCGGGCCACTGCGACGCGCTATGCGTTGCAGGCACGCAAGTCGATGCCGAATGAGCCGCTGACGCACCTTTTGCGGGCTCAAGCAGCACAGCTTTCCGGTGATAAGGCAACAGCGCGACGTATCTATGAATCCATGCTGGCATCGACGGATACCGAGCAGCTGGGTCTGCGTGGGTTGTTCCTCGAAGCCGAACGTGAAGGCGAGGCGGAGGCGGCTAAGCAGTTCGCTCAGCGGGCCATGACTCTCAACCCTCAACTAAGCTGGCCGGTTGATGCGCTGTTCGATCTGCAGTGCAAGAGCCATGATTGGCCGGGCGCCTTAAAAACTCTGACCACGGCGCGCAAGTACAGCCATGTTGAGAAGGCTAGCGCCGAACGGCGACGGGCGGTGTTGCTCACCGCGCAGGCCCAGGACCTGGAGGACAAGGATCCCGAACGCTCGCTCAACCTTTCGCTCGATGCGCACAAGTTGGCACCTGACTTGGTTCCTTCTGCGGCGATCGCCGGGCGCATCCTCGCATCGCGTGGAAGCACGCCCAAAGCAACCAAGATTCTGCAAAAGACATGGCAGAAGTCGCCGCACCCGGACCTGGCAACGGCCTATGCCTACGCCAGGCTTGGCGACAGTCCGTGCGACCGACTTGACCGCGTCAAAAAACTCGCATCGCTCAATCCGCATTCTCTGGAAAGCGCAATTGCCGTGGCCAATGCGGCCATTGAGGCAAACGACTTCGCGACCGCCCGTCAGGCCATCGAGCCGCTGATGGAGAATCGCCTGACGCAGCGCGTGTGTACGCTCATGGCGCGTATCGAAGGCGAGGAACACGGCGACAAGGGTGCTGTCCGCGAATGGCTCGCGCGTGCCGTCAATGCGCCGCGCGACCCCGCGTGGACGGCGGATGGCATTGTCTCCGAGCAATGGGCGGCGGTATCACCGGTGACCGGCTCGCTGGATGCTTTCCAGTGGCGCGTTCCGGTCGAGAGCATGGAGAAAACAGCTGACGAGATTGTCGCTCGGAAGCTTGAGGAACTGGTGGCCCTCGGCGCCCCCGTCGCTGTCGATGTTGCGGTGGCGGCCAAGGACGTGACGCCTGCGGTTGTCGAACAAGCGGCAAGCCCGGTCGCGACCCAGCAAGCAACGGCGCAACCGGAAACCAAACAATATGAAAAGCCACAAGCTCCAGAAACCCAGAAACCTGTCGCTGCTGTTGCAGATGTCGACGTCGTGGTGGGAAAAGAGTCAACCTCGGCCAACCCTCAAGAAACAGCTGCTACAAAGGAAGTGACGACTGCAGCCCCTATCCAGACAACACAGCCGACAACTGAGGACACGGCGGCAACGGCTGCGGCAACAGCCTTGAAGAAAGACGGCAGCGCCGACCACCCCGCGCAATCGAAGGCGGCTGAAACCACGGTGTCTATCAAGGCCGACACGAAACCGGCTGCAACAGCAAGTAAACAAGCGGCGACCGTCAAAACGGGCGCCAAGGACGACAAGGCAGCGTCCACAAAACCGGTCGCCGCTGGAGCCAGTGCCGCTGCAGTCTCCAAGGATACGGTTGACGAAAAAGCAAAGCTCAAGGCGAGACCGGAAAAGACTGGCGCGGACGCAAGCATGGCGGCTCTTGCAAAAGGAAGCGTGGTGAGCACCAGCACTAAGACCGCTGCCAGCACAACAACCGTGAAACCAACGGTCTCCTTGACGGGTAAGGCGTCGAAAACGGGTGCGGTTAAGGATGATCCGAAGGGCACCTTGGACAAATCCGGACGTGCCGACGATGCCCGGATTTTCGTTTCACCACGGGCCCCGGATGACCCCGGTCCCGACCGCGAAGGGGCGAGCGACGAGCCCAAGCCGGAGAAGCCATTCCACATGCATTCGTGATCCAGCAGGGTGCGGAACGGTGCTGTAGAAATGCTCTTTGAACGAGCCACGTTCTGAGGTAAATACTTCGGCGCGCGCGAGTCGCGCGTCGAAAGAGCCGCTTTAGCTCAGTTGGTAGAGCACATCATTCGTAATGATGGGGTCAGGTGTTCAAGTCACCTAAGCGGCACCAAAACTCATCCGTTACAATTGCAAGTGTTTCACTCGGCTGGCTCGCGTGCTTGAGCCAAGTGGCCCGCCACGGCGGCCTGTACTCGTTCTGATTGCTGGTCTTCGTTAGAAACGTCCAGCGTCGTTTCCGGGGCGAATTCGATGACCAGGTCACCATCGCGCCAGGCGCTCCGATAGTTTTCTGGGTGGCTGATCAGGTCGAGAAAATCGAACAGCATCTGTATCTCCTAGGGTTGACTGTCGTTAACCCTGTTCAATCAGTAAACGAGCGGGACATCTGCTCCGCAGGGAACAAGCGATATTGTTCTAGACTGCAATTCGCGCGCCAGACTGGGAGATTTCGACAGGATTTGGATCCGCGCTCAGGCACTGCTGGGAGCCGCTGCCTGCGCCGGTTCGATCAAGCCTGAGGTCGCCGTTCGTTTTGGGTACGCTCGAAGATTCGTGTTTCGCGGAGCGTTTGACGCTTTCAATAGAAGCTCATCGCTTCCGTCTCAGATGAGATCCCACCCTTGGCGAATTTCTATGCCTTAAGGTGCTTCTCTCTAGTTGCATAGACTCAGAAAAGTAGCGCTTTTCCATCCTCCATCCGTGCCTCTCGAGGGATTTTTATTGGTATCGTCTTCGCAAATGCGACACAAAGTCTGGCTAACCATGCTCAATCGACAAAAATTACTGACGCTTTGTCGCAAAGGCGTCAATATTAACCGTTTATTAACCTAGGTATACAAGCTTCAACTATGCTAAACCCTAGAAACTACACAGTCCGCAACACAACGAAAGTGCTCAGCGTTCGGTGCTCAACGCGAATATTGGATCGGCTGAGATGACCACGAAAGATCTGTTCGGGCGGCAGACCTCGCCACCACATCCCGGCGAAGTGTTGAGAGAAGACATTCTTCCTCATTACACAATGACCCGCGCCCAACTGGCCAAACACCTGCAGATTTCCACGCGCCGGCTCAACGAAGTCGTGCGGGAGCGACGCGATATCAACCTTGATCTCGCCATGCGCCTCGGCGCGGCATTCGGTCAAGGTGCGCACTTTTGGCTGGGGCTGCAAATGCAGCACGACCTGTGGCAGGCTCGGAATCAAGAATCTCACGTTCGGCCCATCCGGCACTCCAGCTGGACCGGTGCCAAACGGTCAAAAACTTCCCACGCGCTTTCTGCAGCCGTTGACGCATTCTGACCGCTATTACCCAACCAGGTATAGTGGGTGATGGCTAAACCCTCACTCGTTACACCCGCAACCACATGACCTTCTCATCAATCTCGGATTTGTGGATCAGCCGCCGAGCGCGGCCCGAACTCGCTGCGGTCGCGGCTGTCGAGGGATTTACGCCAGCCGTCGTCATTACGGGTGGCGCGCGCGGTATCGGATTGGCGCTGGCAAAGCGGTTCATCGAAGATGGCCGACGGGTCATACTGATCGGACGTGAGAAATCTTCGCTGCGTTCCGCTTGCACAGAGTTACGCGCTACGCATACCAGCGAGCCGCTTGTACTGGCTCTTGATGTAACCAGATCTGACGCCGGCCGCCGGATCGACGAAGCTCTGTATGCACAGGGGTGCTATCTGGACATCCTCATAAACAATGCTGCCGTTGGGCTGGCGGGCGACTTCGTGGAGCAGCATCCAGAAGAACTCGACGCACTTGTACAACTCAACGTCACCGCAATGACCCGACTGACACGGCATGCACTCGCCCCAATGATCACGCGCGGGCGCGGCGGGATCATCAATATGGCGTCTCTGGGAGGTTTGATGCCGGGGCCCTATCAGGCAGCCTATTATGCCAGCAAGGCTTATGTGGTGTCGTTGACGCGCGCGGTGGCTTCCGAAACAGCCGGGCGTGGCGTGCGGGTCGTGAGTGTCCTACCGGGACCGGTTGAGACTACTTTCCACGCCGAGATGGGCGCCAACAATGCGCTCTACCGCTACATCATGCCGTCTTTGACACCCGATGAGGTGGCTTCGAGTGTGTCTCGCGGATATCGATTGGGGCACCGGCTGATTGTACCTGGGATATTCAATTGGCTGGTTAGCCGCTTCGCAGGGATTATTCCGTACAATATTCTTGTGCCTATTGTCGGTAGGCTTTTATGGCCAGGCCAAAAGTTGGCTAAGCCAAGTGCAATCCGTCGTCCCTGAATTGTTATTTGAAGGAATGGAACAGCTTAGCGATCGCAGTGAAATTCGACCCATGTTGGTTATTTTGCACCAACAACGATCCTGCTCGGGCAGAGTCGGGCGGTGGCTCG
>DAOUZE010000440.1 GCA_030665765.1 Filomicrobium sp. | reverse complement strand
GCGTTTGACCGAACTGTGACCGTAAGCGGGGTTGCCGATGACGATGCACCATTCAGCCGATCTCAAAGACCTGGGAGATTTCCTTCAGTCACAGCGCAAACGTGAGACACGCCTGCGCCATGCCTTGCAGCGGATTCTCAGCGCCGCCGAGGGAAACCCGCGCTACCAGCCCATGAACTGGTCGGATGTTGCCGAAGTCGCACGCGACGCACTCAGTGAATTTGAGCGCCCTTAACAAGGTGTCTGCTAACGGCGGGTGACCGGCGCGAAAATTTGGCTCTATAGTCCGGGCCCATGACCAATGCTGATGATGCCCCACACCGCGAAGAGATCTGCAGCGTCCCGGATGGCGAGACGGCACCCATTGAGAAGGGTTCGCACGTCTATCTGGTTGACGGCTCAGGTTACATTTTCCGCGCTTTTCACGCCCTGCCGCCGCTGACCCGACCATCCGATGGGTTGCCCGTTGGCGCCGTCCACGGCTTCTGTCAGATGCTCTGGAAGTTGTTGACCGACACCAAGACTTCTGAAGCGCCGACTCACATCGCCGTCGTTTTTGACTACTCGGCAAAGACATTCCGCAACGACATTTACGATGACTACAAGGCCAACAGGCCGCCACCACCGGAAGAGCTTCTTCCGCAATTTCCCTTGATTCGCGATGCCGTGAAGGCCTTCAACGTCGCCTGCGTCGAGCAGAAAGGTTTTGAGGCGGACGACCTCATCGCTACCTATACCCGGCAGGTTATTGAAGCCGGCGGCGATGTTACCGTTGTCTCCTCCGACAAGGATCTTATGCAACTCGTGCAGCCGGGCGTTGTCATGCTGGATGGCATGAAGAACAAGAGGATCGGTCCGGACGAGGTCATGGAGAAGTTCGGCGTTCCACCGGACAAGGTGATTGATGTCCAGGCGCTCGCCGGTGACTCGGTCGACAACGTACCAGGTGTCCCCGGCATTGGCGTCAAAACAGCAGCGCAGCTGATCACGGAGTACGGCGACCTCGACGAATTGCTGGCGCGAGCCGGTGAGATTAAGCAGCCCAAGCGCCGCGAAAAGCTTATCGAGTTTGCCGACCTGGCACGCATCTCCCGCGATCTGGTCACACTGGCGCAGGACGTCCCGCTCTCGGTCTCGCCGGAATGCCTCGCGGTGCAGGAGCCGGCTCCAGAAAACCTGCTCGGATTCCTCCGCGATATGGAATTCAACACCCTCACCAGGCGGATTGCCGAGGCGTTGGGAGCTGACCCGCCTGCGGCACCAGCTGTATCTGTTGGCGCGACCGTAGCCAAGGGTCGCAAGGCGGACGCTGCGGCAACTGGTGAGGATACTGGGAAGGCCGCGGAAGCGGGAACGCCACAAGCAGCCGTCGCACATGGTCGTGCGCTTGCTTTATCCGTTTCGTTCGACCGCTCGGCCTACCAGACGGTGACGAAACGCGAACAGCTTGAGGGCTGGGTAGCGGAGGCTTTGGATGCGGGTCGGGTCGCCTTTGACACCGAGACCGGCGATCTCGATTCCGCAAAGGCGGAGCTTGTCGGCGTTTCGCTGGCGACCGCGCCGGGGCGCGCTTGTTACGTCCCCGTTGGTCACCTTAGCGGCGATGGTGCGCTTGATTTCGGCGACGGAGACGGATTGGAGCAGATGCCGATCCGTGAGGCGATTGATTGCTTGAAGCCGCTTTTGGAAGACCCCAGCATCCTCAAGATTGGACAAAACCTCAAATACGACATCACGGTTATGGGGCGTTACGGCATCGAGATCGACAGCATCGATGACACGATGTTGATGTCGTATACGCTCGACGGCGGCCGCGGCAATCACGGCCTCGATGACTTGGCTGAGCGCCACCTGCGCCACACGGCGATCTCTTTCAAACAAGTCATCGCCCATGCACCCGGTAAGAAGGTCTCCGATAAGTCCTTTGCCGAGGTGCCGATCGACAAGGCAACCGAGTATGCCGCCGAAGATGCCGATGTTACGCTCCGGCTCTGGCAGATCCTAAAACCCCGTCTGGTTGCCGAGCAGATGATGAGCGTCTACGAGACGCTGGAGCGGCCACTGGTGCGGGTGATCGCCGACATGGAGCGGGCCGGTGTCAAGGTTGACCGCAACATCCTGGCGCGGTTGTCAGGCACATTCCAACAGCGGATTGGTGCGCTGGAAGCTGAAGTCTATGAACTAGTCGGCAGCAAGTTCAATCTCGCCTCGCCGAAACAACTCGGCGAACTGCTGTTCGACCAGCTCAAGCTGCCAGGCGGCAAGAAGACCAAGACGGGACAGTGGGAAACGCGTGCCGGTTTGCTCGACGACCTTGCCGGCAACGAGGAATTACCTGATGACGCTCGCAAGCTCGTCTTGACGATGCTGGAATGGCGGCAGCTGTCAAAGCTGAAGTCGACTTACACCGATGCGCTGCCAGGCTACATCGTGCGCGATACCGGCCGCATCCATACCTCATATTCGCTGGCCTCGACGACAACCGGACGGCTCGCTTCGTCCGAACCCAATCTGCAAAACATACCCGTGCGCACGGAAGAAGGCCGTGAAATCCGCACCGCTTTCATTGCGGAGAAGGGCTTCAAGCTTGTTTCGGCGGATTATTCGCAGATCGAATTGCGGGTGCTGGCGCACATCGCCGATATCCCGCAACTAAAGCAAGCCTTTGAGGATGGCCTCGATATTCACGCCATGACCGCGTCAGAAATGTTCGGCGTGCCGATTGAGGGAATGCCGAGTGAAGTGCGCCGGCGGGCGAAAGCCATCAACTTCGGCATCATCTACGGGATCTCGGCTTTTGGTCTTGCCAATCAGCTTAGCATCCCGCGCCAGGAAGCCGCCGAT
>DAOUZE010000264.1 GCA_030665765.1 Filomicrobium sp. | reverse complement strand
CGCAAGTGGGAGGGCGAAATGAAACCCATCGAGCACCCGGAAATTGCTTGGGTTCGCGCTAGCCGTCTCAGCCGCTATCCGATGCCGCCGGCCGATGCACCAATGATCCCACTCCTTCGAGATCTTCTTGGCTGATCATAGGGTTAGCTGATCCTGATCAGTTACTTAGCCAACGACTGAGCGTCACTATTAGCGGAAGCACTGCGCATTCAGCTCGATCAAACTTCGCACAATGCTTCCGCAAGTAGTGATAGTCACAAGATTCAATTATCAGCGTTACTATCAGGCTTCAGCGCTGAATGCAGACGGCCCAACATTTGTTACGTAATGAGATAACGCAAGCTCGGCCCGCATATTACGAGCGCGTTCGGTCTCAATGTTTGCCCGCCTGCACTAACCGGAGCTGCACTCAGCGCTATTTCCTTTATACCAAAACTATATGACAGTTGCTTCATCCATTTGGAGTAGCGCCCCCAGCTCTAAGCCTTTGGTAAACGGTTCTGACCGGTCATAGTGCCTTTAGAAGCCTTTCAACTAGCGCGTGGGTCGCACGTGGAAGTTGTGGTTGGCGTGTCATCGGACTATTACGAATCCCGACTCTTACCCAAGACCTTTGTCAGGCTTACCTGAGCGCTACCTGGCTTTAGCGGTTGCGGCTGGTCCTCATGCGGTACCCATGCCGTCAGCGTAAGGATTTCGAAAGTCGCAGGCACAAGACCATCTTCGGTTGCGAACAACTCCCTATAAATTTCGCAAACCCTCGTTAGCAGACCGCGTGTAACCGGAACACGCCGCCGCGCCGCGAGCATATTGGTCGCCCCCATCGCGCGGAGCTCCTCCATCAAGGCAAGTGGCGTCTTGTAGGTTACCGTAACGATATCCGAATCCACCACCGGCAACGCGAAACCGGCCCTTTGTGATAAAGCGCCGAGCGCTCGCACATCAATAAACGGCGCCACCCGTTGTGACACACCGCCAATGACTTCCTCTTCCGCAAGGAACCATGCCTGCCGCAGCTCTTTTAGAGTCTCTCCGCCAGCGAGTGCCGCAAGCAATAGCCCATCTGACTTTAGCGCTCGCCTGATCTGCACGAGAGTCCCAGGAAGATCATTGACGAACTGAAGCGAAAGTCCAGAGGCGATCAGATCAAAATCGCCATCCCCGAACGCCAAAGCCTCCTCGTCACAAAGCACGCATGGGCCATCGCAATGCGCCAATAATCCGTTAGAGTGTTCCGCATCCACGACCAGCCCGACCTTCGCAAGGCTGCGCAGCGATCGGCTCAACACACCATGGTGTGCACCAAGATTGAGTGTTTTCGGAAATCCGCGCTGAACGATCTGCACCCGTTCAGTGATGTCCTCGCTCACCCGCTGTAACAAAAAGTCGCGATCGCTAGCACCGGCGGCGATCCGGTTGCGGCGGCGCCTCAACAGATCTCGGTCGAACGGTTTTGCAGGGTCTGCAGTCATCTGTGGGACCGTCCGAGAAGGTACGATAAGCTTTTAGCCTAACATGCAATACATCCAAGGTCCCAACTTGTTGCATAAGCGGGCAGCCGCAAACCGACATTGAAACCAATGATCAAACCTCGGATCGGCCTCGTTACGGCACGGCTGAGCGATCTTATCATGCCGCCCGTCCGCCTCTCTTGCCGCGAACCGATTGCCACCCGCAACGCACACTGCCCACAATGCTGTGGAGCGATAGGTTTTATCAGCGCGCCGCGGTGTGACCGCCTTGGCATCGCGCTTTCCTACAAGATGGGCACGATCATGGTGTCAGCCGCCGCCGCGGCAAGGTCCCGACCTAACGCCTAGAGCCCGTGCCATCAGCCACTATAGAGGCAAGCTGCAGTGGCTCGTTCACAGCTTTAAGTTCCGTATTCGCCACGACGTAGGCCAGCTTTTCGGTCACTGGCTTCACCAATCCGGCCGCGATCAGATCGCGGAAGCTGACGTGCTCGTGCCCGTCCGGTTAAGTCGATTACGCCTGCTCCATCGCCGCTTCAATCAAACCACAATCTTGGCCCAGGAAATTTCGCGTAGGTCCGGTGTGCCGGCAGCCGAGCACTGCTGCGGGCCAGCGCCGCAAATGTGGATGTGCTTGAATTTATCTTGGTGTCCGAACCGCTAATTGTGACAACATAGTCCTACAAATGTGCCACAGAGCCTAACCTTCCAAGTGTCGCACTGCGACACTTGCCCTGGCTTTCCCTGAGCCGAGACTTACCTATGTAGGCACTGACGAAACCTTGTATGAGAAATAAGCGAGACAGAACACGCCGGCGGCGGAAACTCCATCGCCGTCACAATCTACACTACGATGCTCTATCCTTATTGCCACCAGGCCAAACACCTGTTGAGGCGCAAGGGGTGTCGACTATCATGAGATCGACGTCATCATGCGGCCTCAGGAACGCGCAGCCAAGCGTGAGCGCCCCGGCGGACGCCACACTGCTCCTCAGATCTTCGTCAGCCCGCTTCACGTAGGCGGCTGCGACGACCTGTTTGAACGCGAAAGCCTTGGCCAGCTTGACGAGCTTCTCAACAGCACGATTTAGTCGGCTTCGACCCAGACAGGAAGGCAGCGCGAACAATGACATCACAAGCAAAACCAGAGGTGTTCCGCGCCGCACTCGTACAAATGTGTTCCGGCCGCAGCCCCAGTAAGAACATTTCCGCCGCCAGCGAATTAATCCGGGAGGCAGCCGCCGGCGGGGCCGCCTACGTTTTGACCCCGGAAGTCACCAACGTCATGGAAATCCGGCGCGAGACGTTATTCAAAGCCGCCGAACCTGAGTCTGAAAACCGCGCGCTTGCGGACCTCCAGGAACTTGCCGACGGATTGTCCATTTGGCTCCACATCGGCTCACTTGCGATCCGCCACACGCGCGACAAGCTCGTCAACCGCTCCTATCTCCTTGCTCCCAGTGGGCGCATAGCCGCGTACTACGACAAGATCCATATGTTCGATGTCTCGCTGGCCAACGGCGAGGTCTACTCGGAAAGTCGCAATTATGCCGCCGGCAACCGGGCGGTCGTCGCCGAAACGCCGTGGGGCGGCCTCGGCCTGACAATCTGCTACGACCTTCGCTTCCCCTATCTATTCCGCGCTCTCGCGTTGGCCGGCGCGAAAATGATCGCCATCCCCGCCGCTTTCACGCGCCCAACCGGCGAAGCCCACTGGCATGTTTTGTTGCGCGCCCGCGCCATTGAAACACAGTGCTATATTTTCGCCGCGGCCCAGGGCGGCGATCATGAGCATGGCCGCAAGACATACGGCCACAGCCTTATTGTATCACCTTGGGGAGAAATACTGGCGGAAGCTGGCATCGAGCCTGGTCTCATCGCCGCCGACATCGACCTTGCCCGTGTTAACGAAATTCGTGCCCACGTTCCCTCGCTCAGGGCCAACGAAGGTTTCACACTTATCACGGAGACTGTGGCCGACGCTGATGGGGCCAAGGAATGATCAAGTACGCATTGCGCTGCACCAACGAGCACGAATTCGAAGCTTGGTTTAACAGCAGCGCCGCCTTTGATGATCAAAAACGCGCGGCACTCCTTCGCTGCCCGGTCTGCGAAACAGACAAGGTCGAAAAAGCGCTAATGGCGCCAAGAGTGGTAACCAAGAAGGGCCACACATTACAGCAACTCCCTTCGGAGACTGCCGCCACACCGTCTGCGCCCGAACCCGCGCCGAATCCTAAAACCGGCGGACCCGACACATACGCCCCGGTATCCTCCGACCCCCGGCACACTAAAATCGTCGATTTGATGCGCCAGCTGCGCCAACACGTCGAGGCTACGACCGAGGACGTAGGCAAACGTTTCGCCGAGGAAGCCCGCAAGATTCACTATGACGAAACCGAACCACGCGGCATTCGCGGTGAAGCCACCGCCCAAGAGGTTCGCGACTTACAGGATGAGGGGGTGACAGTAACTCCCCTGCCCCGCCTCCCCGACGATCACAATTGATGGCCCTTAACACCACTGCCGCGTGTTAAGGCCTCACTGGCAGAGGCACGGCCGATATGCTAGGCGGCAGGGGAATTTCTTGAATGCCTGCCCGAACCTGCGGACGCGCCCGACCGAAATCCGGCCGCGAAAAGTAGCGTGCGCAGCTTTAACAGGAGCCTCAGATGGGCTCCGCAGCACCCGGAACACCGATGGATCTTCGCAACGTCGCAATCATCGCACACGTCGACCACGGCAAGACCACCCTTGTCGACGAACTTTTGAAACAATCCGGCGCCTTCCGCGACAATCAACGGATCGCCGAGCGCGCGATGGATTCAAACGACATCGAGCGCGAACGCGGCATCACGATCCTCGCCAAATGCACCAGCGTCGTCTGGAAGAACACCCGCATAAACATTGTAGACACGCCCGGCCACGCCGACTTCGGCGGCGAAGTCGAGCGCATACTCAACATGGTCGATGGCTGCATTGTCCTCGTCGACGCATCCGAAGGTCCGCTACCTCAGACGAAGTTCGTCGTCACCAAGGCGCTGAAGCAGGGCATGCGCCCGATTGTTGTAATCAACAAGATCGATCGTCCCGACGAGCGCCACAACGATGTCCTCAATGAAATCTTCGACCTATTTGCCAACTGCGACGCGGACGACGATCAGCTCGATTTCCCCGTGCTCTACGGCTCCGGGCGCAACGGCTGGATGGCAACCGACCCATCAGGTCCCCAGGACGATCTCACTCCGATGTACGACCTGATCCTCAAGCACGTACCCGCGCCGACAGTTCATCCTGGCGCCTTCCGCATGCTCGCGACGACATTGGAAGCCGACCCATTCCTAGGCCGCATCCTGACCGGACGCATTTCCTCTGGAGCCGTTAAGCCGAACATGACGGTTAAGGCGCTCAGCCGAGATGGCGAACTGATTGAGAATTTTCGCATCTCCAAGGTCCTGGCATTTCGCGGCCTGGAGCGCACGGCCGTCGACTTGGCCGAAGCGGGCGATATCGTCGCCATCTCAGGAATGAGCGAAGCCAACGTCGCCGACACCATCTGCGACCCTTCCATCGACAAGGCCATTCCCGCTCAGCCGATCGATCCACCGACGCTATCAATGACCTTCCGCATCAATGACGGACCATTTTCCGGCCAGGAGGGCGACAAGGTCCAGAGCCGGGTCATCCGCGACCGCCTGCTGCGCGAAATCGAGCGGAACGTCGCCATTCGCGTCGAAGAGACCGAAGACAAGGAAGCGTTCATCGTCTCCGGACGCGGCGAACTTCAGCTCGCCATCCTCATTGAGAACATGCGCCGCGAAGGCTTCGAGCTGACCGTTT
>DAOUZE010000499.1 GCA_030665765.1 Filomicrobium sp. | reverse complement strand
GAATGGGTCAACTACGCCAGGCTGCCTAGCAACGCTAATCACGCGATACAGCAGAGAATCTGTCCGAAAGGCGCCGGCGCCGTGTTCACGTTCGGCATGAAAGGCGGTTATGAGGCTGGCGTAAAGCTCGTCTCGGCCCTCAACCTGTTCTCGCATCTGGCGAACATCGGCGATACCCGCAGTCTTGTCATTCACCCAGCTTCGACCACCCACCGCCAGCTTACCGACGAGCAGCGCATCGCCGCTGGCGCGGGTCCAGACGTTGTCCGGCTATCGATCGGAATAGAGGACAAGGCAGACATTATCGCGGATCTCGATCAGGCGCTTGCAACCGTGGGTTGATCATTGATTAGACATCCCGATGCCCGCCATTGGGATGTCACCTCATCAGTGAGCCGCGCCAATCACCCAGCGAAGTCAGGGAACCACCGGTCCATGCACCGATCCCGATAGGCCACGAGATTGGCCTTGTTTTTCGCATGGGTGAGCAGCGGCGTGTCGAATGTCTCGCTGAGCGCGCTCGACACTGTTCCGAAAACGGTGGCGTCAACGGCGGTGCACTCATCTCCCATCATGTAGGGTTTGTCGTCCAGAACCTGCGAGATCGCATCCAAACCCTGATTGCCCAGTTGAACGATTTCATCCCGTGTATGGCGCCCGAAGCCCTGCCCCCACAGATCCCTTTTGACCTGTCGGCGGACCATCGCGATAACGATCGGCCGCATCGGATTGGGCACCGGCCGGAAGAATACGACCGGCCCGGCCAGGAAATTTTCCTCGACCATCCAACGCTCCGAGACGATCGACCAGTAGATATTGTCTTCACACAGTTTCGCCAGAGCCCACGCAACTCCCCGTTCCGCCTCTGACAAACCAGCATCGAAGTCATGCACATACGTATTTTCTATGTGCCATCGGATGAAACTGGTGTCGGGGACGACTTCACCATCGTCCACCAGCACCGGGCCCTTCTTTTTCGGCGCTTTTCGCGGATCGCATTGTCCGGTCTCGCAATCGAGCCCGGCCATCTTCAAAAGGACCATTGCCTTCATGCAAAATGGGCTCGGATCCGGCAGGCCGAAGTTCGGGCCGAAGGTATAGAGCTTACGCATATCACCTCGCTTACAGCACGTTCGTTATGAAACGTGCTCCGCGCAATACCAAGCCGCATTACTTGTGGTTGGTCACTGCAACGAACTCCGGATCCTCCTGCGCCGCGCGCTCAAACTGAAGGAAATCATAGTAACCGCAACGGTTCTCGTTTGGAAAATCGCGACACACCTTGGGACGTGCTTTGTAAATCGTACAGCGTCGCGCATTGGTATCGAAAAAGCGGCAGATCTTGCCGTAATGATCGTCTTTTTGTCGCCGCATCACGTACTTGCGGCCGTGTGCTTCTTTAGTGAATTCTGACCGCGCTTGTTCAAAAGACAGACCGTGATGCTTAGCCAGCCGTTCCACATCGCGCTTGGTGAGCCCGATCAACGGATAAGAACAGCAGTAACCAGGACACTTCAAGCAGTCATAGTCCTTCGCCATCATGATTCCTTCGTTTGTTCCCTCAGCACGTGTTTGTCATCCAGACAACAATCTTCGCTATCCATGTCAACGCTCGAACAGACCTTGCTCACCCCATAAACAGCACGCGCCCCGGTAGAGCGTCCCCAGCCCGACCGTTAGCTGCTTTCATATGCGACCGACCGGGCACTGCCGGGTGTACGGAATGCCGTGCGGCGAATGAGCAAGCTGCGGGCGCCATACTTTCTCCGCTATGGTCTGAGCAGATTTCCCAAAAAGGCGTGTGTCCGTTGGGGGGCGAATCGAATGTCTGAAATGACCCGCATCTCGCCTGAGGGTGAGACGCCCGTCAATCCCTACAGCCTGCTCGAAGCCGTGAACCGCTCAAGCGACACGGCCCATACCGGTTGGCTGATCTTCATGGGCATCATGACCTACCTCATGATCGCTGTTGCCGGGGTGACTCACAGAAATCTACTACTTGAAACGCCGGTTTCGCTGCCCATTCTGCAAGTCGACATTCCGCTGACGCAGTTCTTCCAGTTCGCACCGATTGTGTTGGTATTGTTCCACCTCGGTG
>DAOUZE010000397.1 GCA_030665765.1 Filomicrobium sp. | reverse complement strand
CGCGACGATCCGAGATTGCACAATCATACGGAAATAACCCTGCCATTTCGAATTCCTCACGCCGACGTCCTCCCGTCACCAATTTGTTTTTGCATCCAGACCAGGCTCTTTTCAGTTGCAGCTCAGTTGTATCCATGCCGGCCCCCTGATCCGATACCCCGGAGCGCACTGCTTCTGCAACATCCGTATTCCAACACCCTTTAGAGAAACCGACCTGCCAATGCATTTATGTCTGGGCATTTCGTCCCTAAAAAAACGGGAAAAAATGGAAGTGACATACCACAGCCCGACCCGATAGCCTCGGAGTGTGCAGGCCGTATGACCTAAACGCTCTCTAATTTACTTACTGATTACACCAGGCGTGCGGCACAATTGCGCGGTACTTTGACTTGGCCTAGAACAACTTAGTGGGCGCAGGTGGCAGGAGTTAAAAGTGGCAGAATCAAATTCGTCCGCGGTTGCGCAGGCCGCGGAACAGCAAATCACCTCGCAAGCGCTCGCAGAACCCACCGCGGTGGTCGAACAACCTGCTGAAATGGCAGAGCCGGCAGTAGCTGCACCCGGCAGCGAAACATCCTCAGCCGCAGAACCCGCTGGCGATGTCGACGTCGGCGCAACCGACCTCGGCCCCCTCGACTCCATTTCCATTGAAGCGCCGCTGCCATTTGAATTCCTCGGTTTCAATCTTCAGCCGGGTATTGATATGGTCGAGAAAGGCGGGCCGGTCGTGATGATCTTGCTGGCCATGTCGGTCATTGCCGTCACGGTCACATTGGTGAAGCTGATCCAATTCACTTGGTTCCGTGTCGGCTCGACGGCCGGGTCGGAACGGGCACTTGACTATTGGATTAGTGGCCGGCACCAGGACGCCTATGCGATTGCCAGCAAATCGAGTTCGCCTTCTGCGACCATTCTCGCGCATGGCATGCGTGGGCTTCTCAAGGGCGTTGAAGAACGTACCGTGCGCGAAGACGCGGAGCGTGTCGCCTTAGAACAGCTTTCCGGTCTGCGGTCCTACATGCGTGTTCTCGACGCGACCGTTCAGATCGCACCGCTTCTCGGGCTCTTCGGCACCGTGCTTGGCATGATCTCGGCGTTTCAGGCTTTGCAAAACGCAGGCGCCGAGGCCGACCCGACCGTCCTTGCAGGAGGCATTTGGGTTGCCCTCTTGACCACCGCCGTTGGCCTTGCCGTGGCGATCCCGATGGCGTTCGTGAACAGTTGGTTTGAAGGTAGGATCGAACGGGAGAAGGAGAACATCGAAGGCACCCTGACCAGCCTCTTCACCAGGCGGGCTACTGAAGGGTTGCGTCCGATGGCGGCGAATGACGAGCCCGGCCCGAGGATTGCCGATGCGGCTGAGTGAGTCGAAACGTCGTAAATCATCGATTGGATTGACGCCGTTGATCGACGTCGTCTTCTTGCTGTTGATCTTCTTCATGCTGGCGTCGACGTTTCTAAAGTTTTCCGCAGTACCAATTTCGGGCGCCAAGAGCGGCGGGGCCTCTGGGAATCTGAGCGAGATCGCGCTGATCCAGATTCGGGGCGCTGAGGAGATCCGCATCAATGGCAGGACGGTCGGTCTGAGCGGCGTTCTCGCGCAGATCGATGAGCTGGTCGTCAAGGGTGTCACTCGGGCCGTTGTTCAGCCCGCGAAAAACGCGACAGTGCAGGATTTGGTCAAGGTACTCGAAGTGGCCAAGGCCTCGGAGCTGAAAAGCGTCGTTGTGGTCCGATAGGACATCGTTACGGCCGTCCAGAGCCGATTAAGAGAAAGACGACCGGACATGCGCCTACGTGCAACTCGAGTAAAAAAAGAGCCAACGGAAAACTTGATCCCGCTGATCAATATCGTTTTTCTCATCCTCATTTTCTTCCTTGTCGCAAGCACCGTTCGCCCCTTTAGCGATCGCGAAGTACGCCTCGCCGACACGTCGGTAATGAAGGGCGCGGGTGCTGGCACACGCATGGCCGTACTGCGCCGCGATGGCGGCAAGTTCGTTGGCGGATCGCTAGTCTCTGACAGCGAGCTGCAAACCCAATTCGAAACCTGGGCGACCGATCCAGAACGTGGCGTCACGCTGGTAGCAGACCGAAACATGTCAGCCTCCCAGCTCGTCGCAGTCGTTACTCTGGCGAACGCTGCAGGTATCACGAACGTGAAACTGCTCACAAGAAAGGCGCGATAGGCGACCATGCGGCTTCATCTGGGACATTGGCTGTTAGCCGGCTTCCTTGCAGTGGCCTTTCACGCCGCGATTCTCGTCGGATGGCGCACACCTGTGTCCAGCATGACCGCAACGCCGCGCGGTCCGGTGGTGGAGATGGCGACTTCGCTCGCCGGGATCATGGGGCAAGCAGCCCAGGTGGCCGAAATGAGGCCACCGGAGACGACACGCGAAGTTGAACAGCCCATAGAAAAGGTTGTCGATCCGCTGATGCCCGATGCGATTTCCGACCAGAAGCCATTCGAAGTTGCCGCCTCCGCTCCGTTCGCAATTCCGCGAGAGCTGAAAGCCGCGGAACCTTTGCCGATGGTTACGCCGACCGAAGTACCGGTGCTCGACGCGATGCCGTCAACCTTGAAACCGGTCCAACCAAAGAAGACCACGGAGACGAAGCCCAAGGAGTTGAAGGAGAAACCTCCCCCAAAGAAGACTACGGAGACGAAGCCCGAGGAATTGAAGGAGAAACCTCCCCCAAAGAAGACTACGGAGACGAAGCCCAAGGAATTGAAGGAGAAACCTCCTCCAAAGAAGACTACGGAGACGAAGCCCGAGGAATTGAAGCAGAAACCTCCCCCCAAGGAGGTCAAAACCAAAAAAGTCGTAAAAGAAAAGAAGGCCGTCAAGC
This sequence comes from Filomicrobium sp., assembly GCA_030665765.1. Classification (GTDB taxonomy): domain Bacteria; phylum Pseudomonadota; class Alphaproteobacteria; order Rhizobiales; family Hyphomicrobiaceae; genus Filomicrobium. The sequence continues at coordinate 464 of DAOUZE010000397.1, read as the reverse complement.
AGCAACGCACCCAGCGGGCTGTAACGCTCGGCAACTCAAAGCGTGGCCAGGGCGGGAAGGCAAAGAAAGTCAGGCGGGCTAGCACCTCTACCGTCCGCTCCTACGGTCGCAAGGTCCGTGCCCGCATTCTTCGCCGCGCGCGCGGCGGTGCTGGCTCCGGTACAGCGGTAGTCACCTTCGGCATCTCCAGCTCCGGACAAGTACGCTATGCACGAATTTCCAGATCCAGCGGAAAGTCGAAGTTGGACCGACGGGCGCTTGCGGCTGTGCTCGGTTCTTTTCCAAAGCCACCCAAAGGGGCCAACTCAAGTCAGCTAAACTTTTCGATTGCGATCTCGTTCCGGTAATCCCGGGGACCCACAAAAAACAAAGGCGCGATGGCTTGCTCGGTGGGCAAACTAGCCCCGGGAGCACGCCATCACGCCTGCACGCCGGATACGCATAACTAAGCTCGCGGCGCTCTA
>DAOUZE010000150.1 GCA_030665765.1 Filomicrobium sp. | reverse complement strand
TGCATTTATGAAAATCGCTATAGCGCAGCTCAATCCTACGGTCGGCGACGTCGCGGGTAATTTCGCCAAGGCGCTTGAGGCCCGTGAGGAAGCACGGTCGCAGGGCGCGGATCTTGTGGTTTTTCCGGAGCTGTTCTTGGCGGGCTATCCGCCGGAAGATTTGGTGCTGAAGCCATCCTTTCAGCAGGCCTGCAAGGATGCCCTCTTGGAACTCGCCAAGGCGGCGGATGGCGATGGTGGTCCTGGGCTGCTTATTGGAACGATCTGGCCGGAAGACGGTAAAGTCTATAATGCGGTCGGGCTCGTCGACGGAGGGCAGGTTGCGGCGCTGCGCTTCAAAGTTGAGTTGCCCAATTACGGCGTGTTCGACGAAAAGCGTGTGTTTGCCGCCGGGCCGATGCCGGGACCGGTAAACTTTCGCGGGATCCGAATTGGTGTGCCGATCTGCGAGGACATTTGGATCGAGGACGTGGTCGAATGTCTCGACGAATGCGGTGCAGAACTCCTAATCGTACCTAACGGCTCGCCGTTCGACTGGAGCAAACCAGATCTTCGCCTGAATATCGCAGTAGCCAGGGTTACCGAGAGCGATTTGCCGCTGATCTACGTGAACCCGGTTGGAGGGCAGGACGAGTTGGTGTTCGATGGAGCTTCATTCGTCCTCAATTCCGATTGCCAGCTGGCGGCGCAATTGCCCGGTTGGCGGGAAGTCATACAAATCACGGAATGGCAGCGTGAGGCCGACGGCTGGCAGTGCCAGGTCGGTCCACGGGATATCTTGCCAGAGGCGGATGAAGCGGCCTACGAGGCCTGCGTCCTGGGCTTGCGCGACTATGTTGACAAGAACCGCTTTCCAAGTGTGGTGCTGGGGCTTTCTGGTGGAATTGACTCTGCGCTTGTTGCTGCTCTGGCTGTCGATGCTCTCGGGGCCGAGCGCGTGCATTGTGTGATGTTGCCCTACAGGTATACGTCCTCCGAGAGCCATAGTGATGCGGAGGCGTGCGCCAAGGCGCTAGGCATTCGCTACGATGTCTTGCCGATAGGCCCGGCCGTCGAGGGTTTCGACACGTTGCTGTCCGACATGTTTGCCGGACGCGAAGCCGATGTCACGGAAGAGAACGTGCAAAGCCGCACGCGCGGCGTAATCTTGATGGCTCTATCCAACAAATTTGGTTCCATGCTGCTGACAACCGGTAACAAGTCGGAGATGTCGGTTGGTTATGCGACGCTGTATGGCGACATGAACGGCGGTTTCAATCCGATCAAGGATCTTTATAAGACCGAAGTCTACCGGATTGCGCGCTGGCGCAATGCGCACCAGATCAGGAACGGCAAGGGACCGGCCGGCGTGGTCATTCCGGAAAACATACTGAGTAAGGCGCCGACGGCTGAACTCCGTGAGAACCAGACCGATCAGGACAGTCTGCCCCCTTATGACGTCTTGGATGATATTTTGGCGTGCCTTGTCGAAAAGGAAATGCCTCTGGCTGAGATCGCTCAGCGCGGCCACGATGTGGAGACGATCAAGCGGGTCGAGCGGCTGCTCTATATTTCCGAATACAAGCGACGTCAGGCCGCCCCCGGAGTTAAGATTTCGTCCCGCAGCTTTGGCCGTGACCGACGCTATCCCATTACCAATGGATACCGCGACGCGCGTCTGTCGCCGGAGGCAACGGATGCTTCGGTCTCGGCACCAAGCTTGGTGCAGCCCCGCATCGAGGGGGATCCCGCCTGAAATCTGGATTGATCATGCGGCCGTCGATGCTGGCGGGACGCAATCCAGATGGACCAAAGTCCTATTGGGTGTGGCATGGAAGTCTTTGATCATCGACCCGCTTTGGCAAAGGCCGAGACGGGGCACTTATGACGGATCGAATACCCGATAGGCTGAAGAGTTTTTTCGAGATTGAGTCAGTGCCATTGACGCTTTCGTCGCGCGATCGTGCCGACATGCCGGTAGTCATCTCCAACCGGGCATTCTGTGGGTTGACCGGCTATACGGCCGAAGAGGTTATCGGACGTAACTGTCGTTTTCTACAGGCCGGGTTTGATAATACGGCAGAACGGTCGCGGATCCGTGAGTGCATCTAGCATGAGCAGGATGACTACTTCGTACTTGCTAATCAGAAAAAGAACGGCGATCGGTTTTTGAATTTTCTATATCTGGCGCCGATCTTGGTGCCTGACTGCTCCGAGCGCTTTGTGATGGGCACACAGTTCGATGTGACAAATGAGCTGAATGATGAGCTGGAAAGACACTTTCGCAAGGTTGACGATGTACTCGTCGGTGCCGCGGAACCCAGCTATTCCAGGCAAGTCATGATCGAGTCCAAGAAGCTCGCGGCAATGTCGGTGCGCAATGTTCTGCGATACATTCTTGAGACTGAAGCTGGCCGGCGTGCGCGAAGTCTCGTCGCCGGTTAGGAGAAAAAAAACCATTCCTGGCGAAAATACTGGACATGAGCCAGTCGTATTCATTTGGAGAGCGGCCGCCTATGTGGTGGCTGGAAGCTGCTGAAGCCGATAACGCCGATGTGGATTTGATCCGCGGCGAGGATGTGCTGCGGTTCGGCAGTCAATTTGTCCGGCTAGACGATATTGTCTCGTACCGGGTTGTGGAAGTTGTCGAGCGGCGCAAGGACAGGCTGGCGATCAATGCAGCTTTGGCCGGCCTGGCCGGTGCGGTTCTCCTCATTTCCTTGATGCGCTTCGGCTGGCTAGAGCAGCTTCTGGCCGGCTTCGTTTTCCTTCTAATTCTCGGCGTGTCAAGCCTTGGCGAAGTGCTAGGCTTCAATAACAAACGCTTCGTGCAAGTGACGGTCTTCACGCATAGCGGCAGAAAGGCACGGTACGCCAGTACCGATAACCGAGAAGTTGGCCACCTCATTGGCTTCCTAGAAGAAACTCTTCGTCGCTAGCGGTGTGCCGAGAATGCGTCGAGTTCGACGGCAAACGGTATAGGTTGTGCGCTCATCACGCTCGGCAACCTGAACCCACCATCATGTCCCCACCGCGCTGCTCAACTGCTGTTCGTGGCCTAGTCCGGCGGGCGGTTTATACTGAGTTTCGACGACACGAATACCGAGCGCTCAAAGGAAGTGTTCGTGCCGGCGATCCGGGTGGGGTCTACAATGGCTTGGGCTTACTTGGGATGAGGAAGTTCGCCAGTCGCAATGTCTCGCGTGCTACGACGAGGTTTCTGACAAGCTGAAGGCTGAGGGGCTGCTCTACCCTTGCTATTAGACGCCCGACGAGTTGGACCGGCGGCGTCAGATGGCGCGCCGGCTGCCGCCGATACACGAAAGGGCAGCCTTGCAAATGTCGCAAGAGGACCGCGCAGCTTTCGAGGCCGATGAGCGCGTCGCACATTGGCGGTTTCGGTTGCCGAACAGCGGTGGGGCGGTGGAGTTGACGCCTCAGCCCGGACACGTTGAATGGAACGATATGGTCGGCGGTCGCGTGACAGTGGACTTTGGGTCACTTTCCGACCCCGTCTTGAACCGTGCAGATGGGAGCTATCTCCATACATTCTGCTGCGTGGTGGACGGTGCCGATCTTGGCATAACGCGTATTCTGCGGAGCGAAGACCACGTAACGAATACGGGTGTGCAGGACGCACTTTTAAATGCGATCGGGGCGGAGGCTCCGGAGTTTGGGCATCACAGCCTGTTGGTTGGAGCCGACGGAAAAGTGCCGTCAAAGCGGCTAGGCGATCGGTCGATTGCCAAACTGCGCGAAGTTGGACTTGAGCCATGGCGGTGGCGAGCCACAGCGCACTCATTGGGACATCGGATGCGATTGAACCGCATTGCAGTTTGCAGTCTCTGGCGGCGTTGTTCGCTCCAGCGAAGATCTCGATGGTGCCTGCGCGGTTCGATCTAGCCGAGCTGGCGGGGGCTCAACGGCAAATTACTTTACCAACTCGATTATACCGACGTACAGGAGCGGGATATCCGTAGGGGCGAAGCCTTCTGGCTTGCCGTGCGTGGCAATCTTGAACGGTTCAGTGATGCAGAGGGTTGGTGGAAGGTTGTGTCTGAAGACATCAAACCGGTCGCCGAAGATACTGAGTTCCTTGCAGCGGCTGCTGAAGAGCCCTGAGCCGAGGGGGTTTGGAAGATCTGGACGGATGCGGTGAAAGCGCGTGCCGGCGCAGAGCCGAGGGGCTGTTTCAACCGTTGCGGTTAGCTTAAACCGGTGTCGAGAAGGGGCCCCGGAACCGAAGGTGTTGTTGCCTTTGATCGGGCGGCAGCGCGCGATGGCGTTGGATCAGCTTGCGTAGGTTGCAAAGTCGATAATGTTTTCAGCCTCTATCACTTTACGCATGAAAACGACATTGATTGCCATGCCCTGACCCAGGGGAAGGGTTCCGCGACCCGACATTTCATAGCCCATGCTCTCGAAAAATTTCTGCGCATTTATCGGTGCGCGAACGCTGGCTAGGTGGCACCCCGCCGTGGCGGCCGCCGTTTCAATGGCTTGCAGCATCTTTGAACCTATTGCTATACGCTCGAATAGCGGGCGCACGTAGAGCGCCGTGATGCGGCTTACATCTGGATTTGTTTCAGCTTTGTGCCATGCGGCGGTGGCGATGAGTTCGCGTCCAAGCCAGCCGCCCAGCAGGCTGTCGCTCATGAGCTTGTCGACGTAACCCGGTGTGCGGACCATTGTTTCGAAGGCGTCGAGTTCTTCGGGTGCGTAGAGGGACTGGGCCTGACTGCGGAAGGCGGTCGCGTGAATATACCGTACATCGTTGAGGTGATCGGGCTGAATGGGGCGGATGATCACTGCCGGCGCGACTGCACTTTGCGCCGAGGCGCGGGTTCGCACATTCATGCTCCGCTCTCCGATAGGGTGCCACCGATCCGGCTCTTGCTCGCAACAATCAATCGATTTGATAAAGCGAGAGCGCTCAACTCGTCTCTGTTTCGATGCCCTGACTTGCGCAACTGGCGTTAAGTTACGGCTACCCCGCAAAACGAAGTATAGTTGTAATTTGCTTCAGAAGTCGAACAGTTTATCGCCAGATTCTTCAAGGCTCGGGGGAGTTGAACTCTTTGAGTTCTCATGAACTGCAGACACCAACAATCGACTCAATGGTATGGTGACAATGCTGGATCGGCATGTGCTCGATCGCCCGCAGGTGGAGCCGGCTCACCGGGAATTGGGGTTTGAGGCACGTACTCCGCCTGTTTGCACGAACAGCCGTCCACGTACTTCTTACGGTACAAAAACGCTTCCTTGAGATCGGTATATGGCGCTCTGGAGGAGTAGGAGACCATCTGCTCAACGCCGGCGCCAGGGTTCTGATGGTAGTATAGCGATGTGGGCGCGGCGCAGCGCGACTGGCAAACGTCCGAATCGCGTTGGAAATGGTTCGGTAGCGTCGAGAAACTCACTGGGAAGTAGTAGCCATCACAGAGACGCACGCAAAGCGTGCGGTAGGTCGCAAACGGCAGCGACTTGTAGGAGTTGGCGTAGCCTGATCCGCCATCCTGGTCCTCCCAGAATGGTGAGAATGAGCTGCGATCGCGGCGGCGGGCTTCCCGGACGTAATTTGCTCCGCAATTATTGCGTGCCAATCCACGTATGATCTCGTCTTGGTAGGAATGGTTGGAGCGGGCAGTGATCTCTTGGCGTTCCCCCTCCAATTGGGCGAGCTGCCGGCGGTCCTTGTCGCGTTCACGGGCGATGCGTACACATTTCGGCGCACGGCGCAGAGTTCGGGTAAACAGGAACTCTTCATAACAGCCCGCCCGGTCCAGACGCGACTCCGCCTTATTCACGGCCGTTTGAAGCTTGCGGATTTGAGAATTCAGTTCGGGCAGGCGGTCGCGCTTTTGTCCGCCAGCGGCAGATTCCTGGACGAGGCGCCGTTCGAGGTCGCGGCATATTGAGCTGCGGGTGGTCCACCCCCCTGTGTTGCCCTGGCCGGGTTGAACGTAGGGATCGGGCTGGCTGTAGGGCGGCGGTTGATTAGCTGGACGGCGCGGGGGAGGATCGTTGTCGATTTCCCACGGCCACTTGAAGCCTTGCGAGAATGCCGTCTCGGCTGCCATGGGCGCGCAAAGGGTGGCCAATGCCAGCGTGATCGCTGACCATACGCGTACCGTACGCGTAGATTGTCCGTCCTTGGCCGTCATTGATGCAACTCAAAAAAGATAAGGAAGTAGAGATCGCTAGTGGCGCATTGCAGCACAAACATGGCAAATATACTCCGCCTCCACGGAGGACTGGATAAGCTACAATCATTGGTCTGCTTGACGCCCCCGTTTGCGCACTTCATAACACGCAGCGATGAATACAGCTGCGCACCAAACCGCTGTCAACATACGTTGCAGCATTGATTTTGACATCCAGATCACCGGCTAGGCGATCGGCTGGCGCGCGGCATTCCCATCGTTCCCGTATTTACCGGTGCAACACAGCCTCGCCGCAGCCGTCTCAGGCAAAAGGTGGGGAGTTCCATGTCGCTGACGCTCTATAACACCTTGACGCGGAGGAAAGAGGCGTTTGAGCCGATCGATCCGCAAAACGTACGCATGTATGTATGTGGGCCGACGGTCTACGACTATGCGCATATCGGAAACGCGCGGCCGGTGATCGTCTTCGATCTATTGTATAGGGTGTTACGGCGTACCTTTGGCGCCGATCATGTCACCTATGTGCGCAACATCACCGACGTCGATGACAAGATCAATCAGCGAGCGGCCGATGAAGGTGTGTCGATTAGGAACCTGACCGAGCGCACGGCAAAGCAGTTTCATGAAGATATCGCGGAATTGGGCGTGCTGGAACCGACGGTTGAGCCGCGTGCGACCGAACACATCGATGAAATGAAAGTGCTCTGCGAGACGCTGGTTGAAAAGGGCCATGCGTATGTCGCCGAGGGCCATGTTCTGTTCGATGTAGCTTCGATGGCGGAGTACGGGCGGTTGTCAAACCGCAGTATCGACGAGATGGAGGCGGGTGCTCGCGTCGAAGTCGCGCCCTACAAGAAGGGGTCCATGGATTTCGTCTTGTGGAAGCCATCGAAAGTGGGTGAGCCTGGATGGCCGTCGCCATGCGGTATCGAAATAGATGGCCGGCCCGGCTGGCACATCGAGTGCTCGGCGATGGCCGGCCGCCATTTGGGTAAAGTCTTCGATATTCACGGGGGTGGTATCGATCTCACCTTTCCGCACCATGAAAACGAGATTGCGCAGAGCCGCTGTGCGCATGGAACTGATACGATGGCGCGGGTGTGGATGCACAACGGTTTTCTGCAGGTCGAAGGTGAGAAGATGTCGAAGTCGCTCGGCAACTTCATCACCATTCATGATTTGCTGAAAGAGTGGCCGGGCGAAGCGGTACGCCTGGCGATGCTCTCCACGCATTATCGCCAGCCATTCAACTGGACGGCGAAGGGGGTCGCGGAGGCAAAGCGTACTCTCGATCACTGGCAGGAGTTGACTAAGGATGCTGCCGCGGACGGTCCCGTTTGTGAGGATGTTCTCGAGACATTGGCCGATGATCTCAATACGCCCAAGGCGGCTGCTGCGCTGCATGAATTGCGCACCTCAGCGGCGCATGGGTCTTTGGGGGCGGCGGCGTGTTTACGTGCATCGGCGAACCTCATGGGGCTGCTCCAGGTTTCCCAATCGAATTGGATGGCATGGCGCCCCGCTACCCTTTCGGTTGATGATGAAGAGATTGCCGACCAAATCATCGCCCGACTGGCTGCGCGTAAAAGTAAGGACTGGGCGGTGGCCGACCGCATTCGGGACGAGCTGGCCGCGAAGGGCGTGCAGCTGAAGGACGCCAAAGACCCGGAGACGGGGGAAATTGTAACAACCTGGGAGGTGGCACGTTAATTGGTCCGGCCTGAGACAAACGACATCCCCCTGCGGCCATTCCTGCCGAAAGACCTGATGGAGCTGCGTGAACTTTACGCGCAATCGATCGAGGAACTAACGCAGGAGGACTATGATGAAGACCAGCGTGCGGCGTGGGTTTCGGTGGCTGCCGATGCACAAGCGTTCGGCGAGCGGCTTGCCAGTGGGACGACGCTCGTGGTTGAGATTGATGGTGAATATGCGGGCTTTGGTTCATTAAAAGATAACCGAGTTGTCGACATGTTGTTCGTC
>DAOUZE010000091.1 GCA_030665765.1 Filomicrobium sp. | reverse complement strand
CGCCGCTGCATGCGCGCCAACGGCTCAAAGCTGTCGCGCCGCTGCGTTACCGCTCTGACCAAGGCTGGTTATGTTTCCAAGAGGAAGACGCGCCGCCGGGCCGCCAAGTTGGGTCGGTAAGGCAGACTTCTCCTCAGCGGTTGGATTAATCGGCGAGCCCAATCGGCACGCCGTTTCTTTTTTTACCGAAAGCCATGCGAGAATATCCGCCGACCCGGACATCAACTTAGGACGCTCCGTCGGCAATCATGATAACGCAACGCAGCACACATCAAGCATTTCCACATTTCAGGCGGACGGCCCGACGCTATACCCTGGCCACCGCAGCGATACTAATAGCCGTCCAGCAATTGGTCTTCGCGTCAAACCTGAACGCCAACAATATCGACACCGCCCTTATTCTTGCTGTCGACACCAGTCAGTCAGTGAACCAGGTGCGCTTTCGTCTGCAGATGGACGGCATCGCAGCCGCGCTCGAAGATCCCGGTGTGATCAACACCATCCTCGGCGGCCCCCGCGGCGCCATCGCCATCATGCTCGTGTCATGGGCCGACCACTCGCATTTCCTGTTACCCTGGACTCTCGTTCGCTCCAAACAGGATGCCCACGATACCGCCGGCCGGATCCGGCGCCTGCCGCGGCAAGTCGGCGAATATACCTGCATGGCGCGGATGCTGCGAACCTTGAACGAAACCGTGCTCGAAAGCGCGCCCTTCAATCCGCTAAAGACCGTTGTCGATATTTCCGGTGACGGCATCGACAATTGCGAATCCGAAGCCAGCCTCACGCGGGCCAGGGACGACGTCGTCAAGACCGGTGCGGTTATCAATGGTCTGCCGATAATCGTCGACGGCATACGCCTCGTTGGGGAAGGCGCCTACCGTGCCCCCGGTGCCGGCCTAGTCCCGCTAATCCCTCCCGATCAACGCGAACGAATCACGCTCAAGTCCTGGTACGAGCGCAATGTCATCGGCGGTTTCGGCGCATTTACCATTGCTGCTAACGGGTATCGTGACTTCGCCCGAGCAATGCGCAGCAAGTTTGTCGTAGAGATCAGTTGGGCAGCCGAAGCAAACCGCATTAACCCAGATGATCTCCCACAGCCGACGGTCAAGCTGCGGTAAGGCATTTGTGCATGAATATTGCGCCAAACCGAACTTTGTGTCAGCGCTTTACATAACTCCGCCCTGCGCACAACATAGCTCCAAGCCGTTCGCCGCGATTGGCCGGCTAGCTGGTAAGAGCTTCTGATCCCGGTATGACGGCTGGACGTGGCGCGAGAAGGTGGACGCAAGGGAGGACGGACGTTGCACTGGGAAGATTGGTCGCCGTGCACATGCGGCATCCACGTTGCTTTTAGCACCGCAGAGTCGGTCGCGGACGCGATCGTCGAACTGCGCGCCAATCTTCCAGACCAAAGTTTCTCCCACCTGATCGCATTTTTTTCCCCCAGACACGATCCCTCAGACGTCGTCGCTTGCCTGACAGAGGCTTTTCCAGGCACACCCTTCAGCGGTTGCACGACGTCCGGAGAGATTACTCCGACCGGGAATTGCGGCGGCAGTATTCAGCTGATCGCCTTTGAAACGTCGCGCTTCCGCTTTGTCAGCGCGGTCATTGAGAACGCCAGCTGTTCCGGCGTCGAGGATGCCTCCCACCTGGCCCGCCGTCTGCAAACACAAATTTGCGACCAAGGCAATGCTACCAACAAATTCGGCCTACTGTTAACCGACGGTCTTGCGAACCATGAAGAGACATTGGTTGCGGCTGTGAATTGGGCTTTGGGCGACATTCAATTGATCGGTGGCTCGGCTGGCGACGACTTGCGCTTCAAGGATGCAGCTCTGATCCACAACGGTGGAGCCGTCAAAGATGCCGCCATCTTGATGCTCGTCGAGACCGATGTCCCCTTTCACGCCTTCAAGACACAGAACTTCGATCCGACGCCGACCAAGCTCGTTATCACCGCAGCTGATGCGGAGCGCCGCATCGTACATGAATTCAACGCCGAACCGGCCGCCCTTGAATACGCCAACGCCATCGGGCTGATACCCGATGATCTTGGGCCGTTCAGCTTCGCCTCGCATCCACTCGTCGTGAAGGTTGGCAACGATTACTACTGCCGCTCTATCCGCAACATGAACCCGGACGGCAGTTTGTCATTCTTTTGCGCGATCGATGTTGGCCTAGTGCTGACCGTGGCCCGCCCGACTGATCTGGTCGAAGCAACCGAAGCCAAACTCGCCGAAGTCGACAAACTCTTGTCAGGTACGCAGTTGATCCTCGGCTTCGATTGCATCCTGAGACGCCTCGACGCCGAAAACCGCCAAATGGGTAACCGCATGGAAACAATCTACAAACGCCATAAGATCGTTGGCTTTCATACTTACGGGGAACAATACAACGCCATGCATTTAAACCAGACCCTAACCGGGATAGCATTTGGCGCACCATGAACAGTAACGATCTCAACACAGCCCGCTAAGCGGGATCGTATTACAGCCAAGCTCAGGCGAAACCGACCGCATGCCCCAATCGACTCCACCAACCCTCAATCGACAGCTGGAAAAGCTTACCAAGATTAACGCCGCGCTCATCGAACGTGTCGAACGGTCGGTCGAGCAGCAGGGCAACGCCTACTCTCTTTTCACCGCGGCAATCGGGCTGGAAAACCAGGTTCGCCAACGAACCGACGAGCTCCAGGAAGCCCTTGAAAGGCTTGAACGCTCCAACGATGCACTGGTCGACGCCCGCGACGAGGCAGAACGGGCCAATGAAGCAAAGACGCGCTTCTTCACTGCTGTTGGCCACGATCTATTGCAGCCATTGCACGCCGCCCGGTTAACCGTCTCAGCATTGGGTGAAAGCAACGAGATTTCCGAAAACAAGAAGCTCGCGGATCAGATCGACCACGCCCTGTCTTCGGTCGAGGATCTGCTGCGCACGATGCTCGACATCACCAAGATCGAAACCGGCGTTACTCAACCCGCCCCGCGACCGATGTCGCTGAGCGACCTGTTCCAATCTCTACACGTTGATTTTGCTCCGATCGTGGCTGAGAAGGGTCTCGCTCTCACCGTAGACGCGCATGGCTTGGACGTCGTTTCCGATCCACCCATGCTGCGAAGAATCCTTCAAAACCTGTTGTCGAACGCCGTGCGCTTCACCGATGTTGGGCAAGTCACGCTGCAGGCCAAGCGGCACGGCGATAAAGTCACGATCAAAGTCACGGACACTGGCCCAGGCATACCCGAGAATGATCGCTACCGAATCTTCGAAGAATTTCAAAGCGGCTCAAATGTGCGCCCGGCCCGCGATGGCGGCTTTGGGCTCGGGCTCTTCATCGTCAAGCGCATGGCGCACGCCTTGAATCACATGGTTACTTTGGACTCAGAACCCGGAACAGGCTCGACATTCACAGTGCATGTGCCGTTCGCACGGCAAACATCAAGCAGCGTTGACAAGGCAAAGCAGGCAGAAACACGCAAGGCCCAGTATGGCTTCGCCGATGTCCACGTGATGGTGATCGAGAATGATCTCAACATCATCGCAGCCACTAAGACGTTGCTCGACCAGTGGAATTGTCGGACATTTCCAGCAACTGATCTCAAACAAATCGAAGACTACATCGCTACCGCCGAGCAGCCGCCGGCGATCATCCTCGCGGACTATCACCTCGAAGACGATGAGTGCGGCCTGACAGGCGTGGCGCGGCTTCGCTCAGCCTGGAACACCCAAATCCCCGCGATTGTGATAACCGCAGACCACGGGACACAGTCTGCTTCGGCAGTGAAGGCGGCCGACTGCGAACTCCTCTGCAAACCTATCCGGCCAGCAGAGCTACGTGCCTTGATGCAGCATTTGTTGAACTGAGCGCACGCCACGCAACAGCGACGATGCGACCGACGCTCAAGCTCTGCTCAATCCCGTTGGCCTCTCATCGGGCAACACGACCTTGGACACTTCGATCACCGCCTGCGTCCGCGATGCGACACCAAGCTTGCGCAGGATTTCGGAAACGTGCGCCTTCACCGTGGTCTCGCCAACGCTCAATTCGTGCGCGATCTGCTTGTTGAGCAAACCCTGCTTCAGCATATTCAGAACGCGCAGTTGCTGTGGCGTTAGCGACTTCAGCCGGGCAATGATCTCAACCGTCTCATTGGTCGCCGAACTGGGTGGTTCGTACCCTGGAGGCAGACACACCTCGCCGTTCATCACACCCTGAATCGCACCGGCGAGTTCCGGCTTGCGCACCGCTTTTGAGATGTATCCCGATGCGCCGCATGTCATCGCTCGATGTATCGTCTCTGGTTCTTCGATCGCCGAAACGATCACCACCGGAAGCTTCGGATGCCGCGCCCGCAGTTCCAGGAGGCCTTCAAAGCCTCGAGTCCCCGGCATATTGAGATCGAGCAGCACCAGATCGAAGACACCGCCCCCTTCGATGGCATCAAAGGCCGAAGCCAGCGAATTCGCCTCAGCAATCTGCGCCTCGGGAAAAGCCGTGTTAATGGCCAACTTCATGGCATCAAGAAACAGGGGATGATCGTCAACGACGAGAAAACTCTCTGGCATGTTGCTGGTTTCCAGGAAGCTGGTTGCGACCGCAAGGTCTGCCATAATTCTAGCCTTCACAACGTAAACTGCAATCGTGGCCGGGAAAATCGTGCCTAGTGAATAGAAAAGGGGATAAGCAGTCGTGTACCGCTTACCCCCGAATTCGTCGATCGAGCCTGTGCTCACACGTCGATCCGCTTACTTCGCAGCAAGAGACTTCGGCAGCTTAAAGGTCCAAACCATGCCGCCCTGATTCAGGTGCGCAACGGTCTTGGCGACTTCACCACCCCACAACGGAACAGCACCGCCCCAGCCGGAAACTACCGTGATCAGCTGCTCTCCGTCCTGTTCCCAAGTGATCGGTGAACCAACGATGCCGGAGCCCGTGTTGAATTTCCAAAGCACCTTGCCGGTCTTAGCGTCGAGTGCTTTGAGGTACCCTTCAGGCGTGCCGGTAAAGACGAGACCGCCGCCCGTCGACAGAACGCCACCCCACAACGGAGCGTTGTTCTTCATTGTCCAGACGATTTTACCGGTTGCTGGATCAACAGCCTTCAGAACACCGATGTGATCGTCGAAGATCGGCTTAATCGTAAAGCCGGCGCCGAGGTACGCCGCGCCAGCCTTGTAAGTGACTGGCTCGTTCCACAAATCCATGCCCCACTCGTTGGCGGGCACGTAGAACAATTTGGTGTCTGGAGAATAGGAGATCGGCATCCAGTTCTTACCGCCGAGGAAGCTCGGGATGGCGAAGATTGAGCTGCCCTTCTTGCCGTCTTTTGAGGCTGTTGGATCTCCGGGACGGTTGGCAGGATCGTAAATCGGACGGCCGTTATCATCGAGCCCAATCGCCCAGGTAATTTTCTCAACGAATGGGAAACCACGGATGAACTTACCGTTCTCGCGGTTCAGGACATAGAAGTAGCCGTTACGGTCGGCCGTACCGACTGCTTTGGTGCCGTCGAGGTCGAACGAGACGACTTCGTTGACGCCATCATAGTCCCAGCCGTCGTTGGGTGTGGTCTGGAAGCCCCACTTGATCTCACCGTTTTCCGGATCAATCGCGAGACGCGAGCACGACCATTTATTGTCGCCCGGACGCATATGGCTGTTCCACGGCGCCGGGTTGCCGGTTCCCATGAAGATCAGCTTGGTGTCCGGATCGTAAGTGCCGCCGAGCCAAGTGGCTGCACCACCGGTCTTCCACAGATCGCCCGGCCAGCTTTCATTCTTCTTACCGGTCATCGTGGAGTCTACGCCATTGAGCGTACCCATATGGCCTTCGATGGTGGGACGCGACCAGACGAGTTCGCCATTGTCAATCTTGCGAGCTTCGACCCGGCCGATGATGCCGAATTCACCACCGGAAACACCGGTGACCAGCAGCGGCCCGTGTGCTTTGGAAGGAACGATGAGCGGAGCTGCTGTATACGAGTAGCCCTTCTTGTAATCGTCGATCTTCTTCTTCCAGACGACCTTGCCGGTCTTCCGGTCGAGCGCAACGAGCTTGGCGTCGAGCGTACCGAAAATCACCTTGTCGCCGAACAGTGCGGCGCCACGGTTGATAACATCACAGCAAGGCAGAATACCTTCGGGCAGCCGGGCATCGTACTGCCAAATCTCCTCGCCCGTTTTGGTGTCGATCGCCCACATACGGCTGTAGGACCCGGTGATGTACATCACGCCGTCCTTGACGAGCGGCTGGGTTTCCTGACCGCGCATCTTTTCGCCGCCGAGCGACATCGTCCAGACCGGAACAATCTTATCGACGTTGCCGGTATTGACCTTATCGAGAGGGCTGTAACGCTGACCCTGCGGACCCAGGCCATTGCTGACTACGTCCTCAGTTGTCTTGGCGTCGTTAACGATGTCATCAATGGTGACATCTGCCAGTGAAGGCTGCGAGATTGCAACCGACAGCGCAACCGCACTGGCGGAAAGTACCCACTTCCTCATGTTCGGCGTTCCCCTTGTTGCTAGTTTGTTGACCGAAATCACGCTCTATTTGCGCCCAGGGTTTCGCCCAGGCGAGTGATCAGCTGCGATGCAGCCTAGAAGGGCCTTTTAGGGATGAGAAAGCGCGAGTGGCGCAAGGAAGGTGACACCAACCAAGGCTTTCCGTCTCCGGCACAGTTTCTTGCGAAAAAGGCCATCGTCACGGTAACCCAGGTGGTGCAAGGCTATAATTGCCAAATAGTACAGGAAACCGGTCAATTCCGCGTATCGAGGACAGAAACTTTGGAAGCCAGCCCCGGTCAAACTGTATACCAAAAGAATAGAAACGTTTCCCGAGCGCAGAAATGCGAATCTCAGTTCGACACGTCGACACGTGGCCAACCATCAGCTTCCAGCTTCGGGTAGAGGTGCATCACTGATCGCTCATACTCGTAGCGGGCCAGCGCAATTTTTTCCGTCCAGGCCGGTAGCGGCTCGTCCATTGCCTCTGTCATCGCAAGCCCGCGTTCGAACGAATCCATAATCCTCTCTTCCAGCGTCTTTAGCCACTGTCCTGTCTGAACCAAAGCCCGCGGCGTTGTCTCCGCCGGACCGTGTCCAGGCACAAGCCGCGAAATCGAAAGCTGCGAGAGCTCGGCGATGCTCCGGTTCCAGGCTGGCAGGTCCGCGTGCGGTGTGGTCGGCGCGCGGTCTAAGAACGCTAGATCGCCAGCGACTAGAATTCCACTGCGTTCATCAAACACTGCCAGGTCGCTGTCGGTATGCCCATCGAGAACGAGATAGCGCAGGCGCCTCTCGCCGATATCCTCATGACCGCTGTTGATGATGATCTCGGGAAGCACCACCTCGGTACCGCGCATCCAATCACCGGCGAGGTAGTACATCGCCGTCGCGAAATCTTCACCTGATTGCTTGAGGCCGTCGACAACACCTTTCGGCGCCGCGAGCACTTTTGCGCTAAACGCCTGACAGCCGAACACGTGATCAG
Source organism: Filomicrobium sp. (assembly GCA_030665765.1). GTDB lineage: Bacteria > Pseudomonadota > Alphaproteobacteria > Rhizobiales > Hyphomicrobiaceae > Filomicrobium. The sequence continues at coordinate 4,335 of DAOUZE010000091.1, read as the reverse complement.
GGTGGAAGTGCGTGAGCAGCGCCCGCACGACAGGCTTTCCTGTCAACTGCCGTGCCAACGCTTCCAGCTCAACACCATACCGCCGCGACGGACCGGTATCGACGACGATGGCCCCTTCGGACGTGTCAAAGATCGCGATGTTGGCAATCGCACCGCCGTTGGCGCGCGAAATGGCTTCGTCAGCGCCAACGAGCATCCACGCTCCTGGCGCCAGCTCGATTGGTTTGAGATTATAACGCAGTGGCGCGGACACAGCCGCGAACATTGGCCAGAATGACAAGGCGCCTGCGGCCCCTGCGGCTCCTGCAGCACCGATCATGGTCCTGCGATTAAGCACCGGTCGATTCCGTCTAGAGCCGTCGCGATCCTGGGTCAAGCCGACTACTCCGCGCCCTCGTCGGTCCGCAACCGACTCTCTTTCCAGCTCGTCGCAATCTTTGAGGAAAAGTGGTTGCCGTCGATGTCCCGGCTATCCACTTGCACGGCCCGGTCGGACAATGGTAACCGCACCAACATGGTGATCGTCGGATCCTCGCTGACAGGCTCCCGCATTTCAAGCTTGGCCAGAACCTTGCCGGAATGCGAGCGGACCATCACCTGCTCGATATAGAACGCGGGAATGTTGTCCTGCGTCAGCCCCGTGTCCATCGGATGCTTGATGCTCAACCGGAACCTGGACATGCCATCGGCCTGCCGCCAGGCGCGTCCACGCGCATTGCCAACCGTCAAGGACCAATCCGGCTTGTTACGCGCCATCGCCGGAGAAGAACATCCGCCGCCGGCCGCATCCAGAAACTGCCCGCCAACATGCCAAACCCCATCCTGTGTCAGGACGGCCGCCCGAATTGGCGTCGCCTGCTCCACCTTGAGGCGAAATGAGATGAACGGCGCCGCTTCAAGCGGCGTCAATGTCAGCGTATGTTGAACCGGATTAAGATCCGCAAAGACGATAACTTTTTCAACGCCTTTGAGCCCTCGGGCATCGACGGTTACAGGAACTTGCGCCTGGTTTTCAACCACCTTGGGGACCCGCACCTTGACACGACTATCAAATACGTAGCTTCGACCGCCGAAGAATTGCTTGCGCATATCCTCCCACATTGGCGACTGCAGCGGGTCGGCTTGCCCCTCGGCCCGCACCTGCATAGTGGCCGCACCGAAGATGGCGCCCGCGACCGCCAGGGTCGAAAGGATCCAGCTATGCATGGTTAACGATCTCCGCATTGTTGCAGTCAACCAGTAAACAATACTACATTAACAGCAGGCGTGTGCCTGCCTTAGATCTTCTTCGGATCAACGTAGCTTACGCCGTATTTTTCAAAGATCTCGGCAAGCTCTCCACTTGCCTTGAGTTTCCGCAACGCAGCACCAATCGCATAACCGAGATCGCGGCTGTCCTCTTTAACCGCCATGCCGACGTTCCACCGCGATCGCAACGTCTCGGGGAATTCGGGTGTCAGGAAACGAAGCTTAAGATCACTCCCTTTGAGCGCCGACTCGATCTGCGCTCGCCGTCCCATCAAGCCCGCGGCGCCGCCTTCGAGGAAGTTCTCGGCAGCGCTCTCGAATTTGATGAACGGACTAACGTTATTGCGCAACTTCCCATCATCAGCGAAGGCAAGGAAGTAGTGCGTCGAGGTTGCGAACTGACACGCGACTTTATTGCCTTTGACGTCCTGGAACGATTGAAGATCAGCGTCTTCACCCAACACATCGCTCTTCAGCGCTAAAATAACTTCCTCATGATAGTAAGCATTCGAAACGGCGGCCAGGTTGTTGCGTGCAATCAGCTCCCGCTCCATCGGCACGTGCATCATGACATCGCCCTTCACACCCCCCGTGCGCGGCCCCTGCCAGATGTTGGAACGGATATCGTCATCGACCTCCTCGCCCGCGCCGCGCGCGATGATCTTCGGTTTTACACCAAGCTGCTTGGCGATCGCCCGTCCGAGATCAGAGTTAATGCCGACGACCTTACCGCCTTCCTCCCAGGAAAACGGCTTTGCGTCCGTGTATACGATAACCCGCAGCTCACCCGCCTCTATAACGTCGTCAAGCGGCCGCGCGCCGGCGAACTGCGTCAAACTCATCAGAGTAAAAACACAAGCAGTTATCCAGCACATCCAACCGCTGCAGCAACGGTCAATCAGCAACATCGGGGTCATTCTTCGTATTTGGATTCGACGTAGGTCCGGATCGCCCACATGGCTTCTTGACTGAGCGTACCCTCGAATGCCGGCATTCTGGTGATGCCATTGATCGTCGCGCCGTTGCGAATCCGTTCAATGAACCATTCATCACCCTCATCACCTTTTTCAAGGTAGCGCAGATCAGGCGAAAGGCCGCCAGAAATCACTTGCAGACCATGGCACCGAGCACAGTTCTGGCTGTATCCGGAAGAGCCGATCTCAAGTGCCACAGGATTATCGCGATACGGATTGGCTTCCCGCCACTCCTCACCTAAAGGCTCAAGACCTTCCGTATTAACCGGTTGCGGTGAAACATCGCCGTGCGCAATGGCGAGTGAATTGCCCAGTAGTAGACTAAGACAGATCACCAGTGACGTGGCCAAACCACGATAGATTTGCATTGAAGCCACTCCTTAAAGTGCGTTTTCGCATTCCCCCAGTATGAACCTATAAGCTGCTTTGAAGATGTTCCGACACTGGAAATAAGTGCAAAGAAGACATGGCTATTCGGGCGATTTCCAGGACTTTGATGAATTCGAAGAAGTACTTCCACGAGCACGCCCCGGGAACTTTCGCCAGCCCGTCTCGGGACCGTTACTGTGTACCATGGTCCAGCTGCCAAATGTCGGATGCTGCCTTACTCTCCGCACAGCCTAAAAAAGAAGCGCCAACCTAAATCCGCGATCAGTTTGACGCTCGCAAATGACAAAAAACCAGGAGGTTTAGATGGGCAGGCTGACGTGCTACGCCACGGCTGCAGCTTTGATCGCTTGCGCGGCAATCACGGCCAGCGCGAATGCTCACGAGGTCTATATCTCGAATGAAAAAGACAACACGATCTCCGTAATTGACGTCACCAAACTCGCCGTCGTCAGGACCTTCGACGTCGGCATGCGACCGCGCGGGATCACGTTTTCACCAGACCAAAAACACTTCTACGTCTGCGCAAGCGACAGCGACGCCGTCCAAGTTTTTGATGCCGCGACCGACAAATGGCTTTACAATCTGCCCTCCGGTGAGGACCCGGAACAGTTCGCCGTCTCACCGGACGGAAAGCTTCTTTTCATCGCCAATGAAGACAACGCCGTCACCACCGTTGTCGATCTACAGACCCGTAAAGTCGTCAGGCAGATCGATGTCGGCATCGAACCCGAAGGGATGGCCGTCTCGCCCGACAACAAGTTCGCCGTGGCAACCTCCGAAACTACCAACATGGCACACGTTATCGACATTGAGACCTTCAAAGTCGTTGACAACATCCTGGTTGACCAGCGACCGCGACACGCCGAATTCACCTCCGACAGCCGCTATCTTTGGGTTTCATCGGAGATCGGCGGCACGGTTTCGATCATCAACATGGAAACCCGCAAGGTCGAACGGAAGATAACCTTCGATATCCCTGGATTGACTGAGGATGTCATCCAGCCTGTCGGCATGCAGTTGACCAAGGACGATAAGACGGCCTTCATCGCCTTGGGACCCGCCAATCGTGTTGCCGTCGTCGACATGGAAACTCTCAAGGTTAAGAAATACATTCTGGTCGGTCAGCGCGTCTGGCATCTGGCCTTTACACCGGGTGAGAAGATGCTGTTCACCACGAATGGTGTCTCAAATGACGTCACAGCGATCGACGTCGCGACTCTAAGGCCGGTAAAGTCGATCACCGTAGGGCGTTACCCTTGGGGCGTCGCGTTGAAACGAATCCAATGATGCCGAGCAGGTGGAAACTAAGATATTGCGTCGCAGCCGCCAGTAGCCTTGCGATCGCAGCAGCAGCCGACGTAATGCCCACATCCGCCGCCGACACCGATTTCGACGCGGCGACAGGTTACCGCATTTCCCGCTATCGGGCAGCCTTGCCCGAGACGGTTCCAGGCGGAACGCGCCTATATACCGAGGACGTAGAAAAGCTCTTTAAAAAGGGCAATGTCGTTTTCGTTGACGTCATGCCCTCCACCGGCGCCGGTTACGATCCGGAGACAGGCAAGTGGCGTTTACGCAAATCCCGCAAGAACATTCCTGGCTCCACTTGGTTGCCCGACGTCGGCCGCGGAAAGTTGAATGATACGTTGACCCGCTATTTTCAAGAAAACCTCGCGCGGATTTCCGATGGCGACAAGTCCCGAGCCATGCTGTTCTACTGCCA
>DAOUZE010000286.1 GCA_030665765.1 Filomicrobium sp. | reverse complement strand
CTGGGGGGTGTCCTCTACAACGGCACGCTGATCACCATCGCCGTCGGCACTTATTACCTCGACGGTGTCAAACACCGTGGCCGCAGCGCTGGCTCGATGGGTTGAGGGCGCTGTCGGGAATGGTGTTGAACGCAAGCGGCCGGGAGGGTGAACTGACCGGCAACAAGCAAACAAAGGGTCTCTCGGCTCAGTCGCTCTCTGTCATCCTTGCGATGATCTTGCAACCCGATCCTCGTATTCAGGATTTGAATTCATGGTGTTTCAAGGGGGAGTATCTTGTGCCCCGAATAGCGAAATCAGTCTCAATAAGAGGCCTGAATAGGCCCACTCGATTGCGTTGCCCCACACCAGCTCCCAGGGAATGCTGTGACTGGAAACGGTGATCACCCCGAATCGCGAATACACCCTGATGCAGAGCCTGCCTGTGAAAGGGTCTGACGTGGACACCGTCTGGGCACATTCGAAATCCATCTAGGGTGCTGGAGCCCGCTTTACGAGTGGTGTAGCTGGCGAGCTTCGGGGCGTGCGCCGATGGTTTGATCGAAACAAATCAGTCTAGGTGAGGGACGTAATGACCAAGATCTCCGCGATCAGAGACTTTGGCCTTGTTGGAATGGCTATATTGCTCTGGACGCCGTCTCTGGCGGTTGCTGAGCAAGGCCTGGAGACGACGCGATTTCTGTCCGGAAAAAGCGAATCGACAGGTAGTTATAAGATAGCCCAAAAGGCGTCTCAGTCTGAAGCTCAGAAGCGCAAGAAGCAACAGCAGAGGCAGAAAGCCGCGCAGGCTCGCAAGAAGCAGCAGCAAAAAGCCGCGCAAGCTCGCAAGAAGCAACAGCAGCAAAAAGCCGCGCAAGCTCGCAAGAAGCAACAGCAGCAAAAAGCCGCGCAAGCTCGCAAGAAGCAACAGCAGCAAAAAGCCGCGCAAGCTCGCAAGAAGCAGCAGCAGCAAAAAGCCGCGCAAGCTCGCAAGAAGCAACAGCAGCAAAAAGCCGCGCAAGCTCTCAAGAAGCAACGACAGCAAAAAGCCGCGCAGGCTCGCAAGAAGCAACAGCAGCAGAAAGCTACGCTAACCCGAAAGCGCCAGCAGCAGCAGCGACTTCAGCGCAATGCGAGAACGCGAACCGTTCAGCGCCGGCGCGTTCAACAGCGCCGTCAGGTCAAACGCAACCAGCAGCAGTTTCGGAAGCTGCAGCGGCGACGCACGACGTTGAAGAAGCAAATCAATCGTAACCGTAATTACACCGCGCGCCTCAAGCGCCAGAACAGCCGCCTCAAGCGTCAGCGGGAATGGTCGCGTGCTCAAAATAGTGTGCACCGGCGCCGAGTGAGCCGGGATTTCGCCTTCCGCAAGCGTGCCCGTGTTCTCGAGCGTCGTAGGGATCGCACAGTCTTCGCCGCACTCGGGGGGGCCGCAGTTGGTGCCGCGATTATCGGTAGCTACTATGTGTACCACAACGACGACAACCGGATCGACTGGCGGGCCAAAGATGTTTACGTCGATGATCTCGATAACGGCTGGACGAGGAATGTCGTAGTCCGTCCGGACGGGGTGCGGGTGGTCACGATCCGCGATGGCGGAGGTTTTATCGTGCGCCGATACCGGGTCTACCCGGGCAATCGCGTGGTCATGATCTACGACAACCAGCCTCGCTGGTGGAGCGACGGTGATCTTGCCGTCGATGTTCGACCCGTCCGCTACTCAGGTCCGCGCGAACGCTATATCGTCGAGCCTTCCTCGGCAAATGTCGATACCGTCTATGACGCCATCGTTGCCGATCCAGTCGAGGATATTGACCGGACCTATACGCTGAATCAGGTCCTGATGAATGCGAACCTGCGCGGTTACATGCCCCGCATCGATCTCGATACGATCACTTTCGAGACGGGGTCCTCAGAAATTCCCGAGTACCAACTCGACCGCCTTGATCAGGTCGGTGCAGCCATGGAGGAGGCGATCAACGAGAATCCGGAAGAGGTCTTTTTGATTGAAGGACACACCGATGCGACAGGTGCGGATATCGATAACCTGACACTGTCCGACGAGCGGGCTGCCGCAGTCGCCAATGCACTGACGGAATACTATGAGATCCCGCCAGAAAACCTTGTGACCCAGGGTTACGGAGAGGAGTTCCTAAAGGTCAATACGCGAGGACCTAGTGCCCGTAACCGTCGCGCCGCCATCCGAAGGATCACGCCTCTTCTTGCCAACGATAGCGAAGATATTGCGCTGGATTCCGATGGCAACGAAGTATTCCTGAACTAACTATATCACACATAACGCGAAGGCTAGGAAATGTGACGATCGCCGAGCTCGGTTGGATGCGGTTCACAACTCATCATGATGAACGTTCATTGCTAGCACGATGCATCAACATGGCGCTTTGATCAATCTCACCGCGCACGCATTCGGATAGGCATTTTTAATCAAGTCCGGTGTTGGCCAATTGCCGGCGCATGGACATGCACCACTCATTATCCGCATTGCAAATTCGAGCCTGTCGCCCTAGAACCCGCCGCCGGTTTCAAATCGGCCACCGCTGTTGCCGCGGCCCCAGCCTCCGCCAAATGGCGGAAAACCGGCCTGGCGTCTGTAGGGGTCTGCCGGTCGTCCCTTCCAGCTATGGCGCCGTTGCGATCGCGCCCAGTAGTCGGCCGCGGTGATGCCGCCGCGAATTAGTTCACGGAGAATGGTGCCGGCGATGTCGTCGGGTTCGAACTCGGAAGCCGGGTCGTCGTAGTACTCTCGGCGAAATTTCGCACCGATGTCGAGAAGCTCCTTGCGCTTGTGGCTGACCCGATCGAGATCCCGACGGCGTTGCTCGCTGTTGCGTTGAAGATCGCTGGCCTTGCGATCGATTTCCCCAATCCGCGCGACGATCCTGTCGTCGGTTGGTTCGCTCGTATTGCGCGCCAGCACAATGAGCCGCTGGTAGTCCTCGTGCTCCAGAAACTGCGCCGAGAGTTCCACAGCCTCTTCGAAGGAATCGTCAAGCCCTTCCGCATAGCGGTTGAGCTGCAGCGAGATTTCCGAGATCTCCGCTTCGGTGGTCTCCAGGGCTTTGTTGTTCTCGGCCTGGCGATTGCGCGCATCGCTCAAGGCGCCCTTCAAGTCGATACCGGCGAGTTCGTTGATACGCCGCGCTTCGGCCTCTTCGACGTGCGCGTCAGCTTCGGTCAACTGCTCGGAAAGCAGCTTGACGTGCTCGTGCAAACGTTCCGGGATTTCGTTGAGGATCGCATAGTTGGCCCGCGCATCATGATAGCCGATAAGGCGCGCCACCCAGTCGTCGCCGGTACGGATGAGCCAGTGCTGCTTGTAAGCTCCCGTTCCGTAGTGACGCTCCCAAAGATACATGAAGAGCCGATCGCCCTCATAAGCTTCCCCTTTCCGTTGGCGGTCCGTCTCGGCTTGTTTCGTTTTCTTCTTGGCCTGCTCATAGATCTGCTCTGCGGCATGCCGCTTCGCCGTGAGTGCTGTGAAGTCGGCTTCCTTGGCAAGCTGCTGCCGGGCATCGGCTGCGACGATGTCCAGGCGTTTCTCCAAATCCTCGATTTCCCCGCGCAGCGTTTCGGCGGTTTGGCTGAAGCTGGCGCGTTTCGTGTGGGCGTCCCCGTCCCGAAACTTTAGACTGTCGATTGTCGTTTGGCGCGCCTGAAGCAGGCTGGCGACGCGATGCTGCAGCGCGTCCGCCTGATTGATGACGCCGTCGGCAACGGCGTTTCGCGCCCGAACTTCGGCGAGTTCCCGGAAAGCAGCAGTGCGCTGATCAAGCAGTCGGGCATGGTGTGCGTTGATCTGCTCCATATCGCTGAGGAGTTGTTGCTCCTGTTGCCGTAGGTCTTGGATGGAGCCCTCGATCTCGGAAAGCGTTTGGCGGCCACTGATCATTTCCACCTCGTGATGGCGCCGCCTTGGACCTCGATGGACCATTGGGGGGCAAGCTCGCCGCGCAACTTCCGCCCAGCAATGTTGTTTTGGATGATCCCGTCGTCGTCTTTGTCCGCTTTGACGGAGACAAGCACTGGCCTGTCAACGCGAACGGCCCAGGTCTCCACCCGTTCACGCTTGCCGGTTTCTTCGTTGGTAATTAGTTGCGGCACTCGCTTGCCGTTAGCGTCAATCGCCTCCACGACCAGATAGAAATTGTAGGTATCGGGGTTTGCCTTCGGAATTCGCCACAATCCGGTAACGTCACCCTCCCGGTTGACGATCCGGATCTCATAGGCTGCGCGCAATTGCTCGAGCGTGTTTTTCAGCTGCTGCTCGGATTTGCGAGCCGCTGCAAGATCACCGGAACTCGCGGCATTCAAGCCGGTTTTCGCGATCGCTTCCGCACGGGTTGCCACGAGGCCATCGGACGCCTCGGAGCCGATGTCGTCGACCAGCTTCTGCACGCGTGCGGGAATGAGCTCGGTGAGTTCATGCTGCTCGGCTTCCGCTTTCAAGTGCTGCGGCCGCTCGAACACCAGGTAATTGACGAGAAAGAACGCGGCGAGTCCGACGGCCAGGCCAACGACGTATCGTCCCCAGCTCCCGCGCGTCACATAGAGCTTCGCCAGTCGTGTCGACAGCGTGTTCGGGTCCGGCGGCTTGTAGGTGAAGCGGTTTTCCTCCAGCGCCCGCACACCCTCTTCAAGGATGCGGTCGGGCACCTCAATCCCCTGGCCGCTGTAGATTTTCCGCAACCGGTCGATCAGGTCCTTACGGCGGGCTTCATCATTGAGCTCGCGCTCGACCAGACTGCGGTCGTGGCGCAGCGTGTCGACAACGTCCATGGCGATCATGACGTCGTCGAGCGGCGTT
>DAOUZE010000097.1 GCA_030665765.1 Filomicrobium sp. | reverse complement strand
TGTCTCCGAGCGCAACGACACGTTGGCTGGCGAAGTGCACGGGGCTACCGTCCATCTGGTCAGTGATTTCCCGGCGCCGCGCATTGTTGAGATGGTCGATCGCGGCGGCGACCGCCGCCATGACTTTAAGTTCCTCACCTTCGGGTAGCCTTGGCTGGAATCCGTCGGGGTATTCCTCCGCGATGAAGCCTGTCGATAGCTCCGCCTTCTGCCACCGCGGTGACTGCATGAGCGCGGTCAAGAATGGAATATTGTGCTGAATTCCGTCGATGTAGAAGGCATCAAGCGCCTCCGACATCAGGTCAATTGCCGCCGCACGCGTTGGGCCGTGCGTTACGAGCTTGGCGATCATAGGATCATAGTACATGGATATTTCGCCGCCCTCGAAGACGCCGGTGTCATTGCGGATCGTCAAGCCTGACGACGAGCCCTCATGCGGCGGGCGGTACTTCACCAAGCGGCCGATCGAAGGCAAGAAGCTACGGTAGGGGTCTTCAGCATAGATCCGGCTTTCAACCGCCCAGCCGTTGAGCTTGACTTCGTTTTGCTTGATCGTCAGCTTTTCGCCGGCAGCGACACGGATCATCTGCTCGACTAAATCGATACCGGTAATCAGTTCGGTGACCGGATGCTCGACCTGAAGGCGCGTATTCATCTCCAGGAAGTAGAAGCTCTTGTCCTGGCCGGCGACGAACTCCACCGTTCCTGCGGTATCATAGTCGACAGCTTGCGCCAGTGCGACAGCTTGCGCGCCCATTTCAGCGCGGGTTTTCTCGTCGAGAAGCGGGGAAGGTGCTTCTTCAATCACTTTCTGGTTGCGGCGCTGAATGGAACATTCGCGCTCGCCCAGATGAATGACATTGCCGTGCTTGTCTCCAAGCACCTGAATCTCAATGTGACGCGGATTAACAATAAACTTCTCAATGAAGACGCGATCGTCGCCGAACGAGGACCTGGCTTCGGAACGAGCGAGGTCAAAACCCTCGGTGCATTCAGCCGCGTTCCAGGCGATCCTCATACCCTTGCCACCGCCGCCGGCGGAAGCCTTGATCATCACCGGGTATCCGACTTCGTCGGCAATCTTGGCGGCCGTCTTAGCGTCCTCGATCTCGCCGAGGTAGCCGGGCACGGTCGAAACGTTGGCGGCGGCCGCAGCTTTTTTCGACTCGATCTTGTCGCCCATGGCGGCAATTGCTTTTGTATTCGGGCCGATGAATACAATGTCGTTGGCTACAAGTGCCTCAGCAAACGCCTCCCGCTCAGATAGGAAGCCATAGCCCGGGTGGACCGCTTCAGCGCCCGTCTTCTTGCAAGCATCGATGATGCGGTCGATGACCAGATAGGACTCAGCGGCCGGCGGAGGACCAATGTGCACGGCTTCGTCCGCCATCTCGACGTGCAGCGCGCTGTTGTCTGCATCCGAGAAGACGGCGACTGTTGCAATCCCCATCCGCCGCGCGGTCTTGATGATCCGACAAGCTATCTCGCCTCGGTTTGCTATCAGTATTTTCTTGAACATCACCGCGTCGATCCCGTCATGGACGTCTAGTTCGGGCTTAAGGGCTGTCCTGAAAAAGAAAGCCCGTCGAGGGATTCTTTCTAGCTGGCACTCTGTGCCAGGTAAACTCTCCCGCACCGCAACGATAGACGGAGATAACTCGTTGCGTTGTGTGCAGAAGATATTACACGCTTAGTGGTTGCTGACACCACTCATGCCTTGGCAGCGATGCGCTGATGGACAAGGTGAACTGCGTGCCGCAATTCATAGAGCTTGTCAGAGAAGTGGAGCGGGATCGGAATCTCGCCCACGGCTTGCTCGATTCGCTCGACCTCAGCCAGATATTCCGTATAGCCGGAATCGCCGGCTTCGGCGATGTCTTTTTCCACGCGCTTAAGCTGGCCGTACCAATACAATATGCGTCGACGGATACGCCATTCATAGAGCCACGGCACGATCCGAAAGAGCGGCAACATAATTGTCGCGATCGGAATGAGCATGATCAGGGTCCGCTCGATAAAGTTCGCCAGCCAGAACGGCAGAAATCGCTGCAAAAACGGCGGGCCTCGCTTATACAGCCGCTCGGCATCATTCTGCATTGGAAACTCTGGATCGTAGGCCTTCGGGAACTCTTCAAAGTGGGCGAAGATTCCTCCGGACTTGTGCACCTCACGCGCCGCCTGGACCATGAGCCCGACAATCGCTGGATGTACGTCGGCGCGAGCCACCAAAGCTGCCTGGGCGGCAACCAGCGTAACGTCTTCTTTGGGGACTTGATCGTCGAGATCGATAACCCCGGCGGGCAACGTGACGCGGGACAGATACTGGAATATGCGAGTGTATGCCTCGGCTTGCTTGAAGCTCATGAGGTGAATGTCGGGATTGCGCAGTAAATCACCCACTAGCTTGGCTTGCGGGGAAAGGACGACAAAGATTGCGTCGACATCGCCGGCCGCTAGCGCGTCAGCGGCCTCGGTTCCGGAAAGAGGCAGCAGCGTCGCGGTCTCATCGTTGAGATCGTTGGCTTCAAGCAACGCCAAAGCCAGCACTCTCGTACCACTGCCCTCGGCACCAATCGCGATGCGTTTGCCCTTGAGTTGCGCCAATCGCTCGAGTTTTTCCGACCCGGTATAGAAAACCCACGCCGGTTCAAGGAATACGCGACCCAGTGAGACCAGTTCCGGATCCTTCTTGTGGTTGGAAATTCCACCCTGCAGCAAGGCCAGCGTGACATCTGAACCCTTGTCGCGCAGGCGCGAGAGGTTTTGCAGCGATCCAGCTGAGCTTTCAACGTCCAATGTGATGTCGGATTTCGCGAGGATCGCCGCATAGCGCTTGGCGAACGCATAGTAGGCTCCAGTATTCAAACCGGTTGTTACTGTCACCTGCGACGGTGGTGCGGGCTCGACGAACTGGTAAGCAAACCAGAAGGCAAACCCTACCGCGAGAACCGCTGGGGCCACGATAAGGAGGAGTTCGCGACGATCCGAGTGCGCCTCTTTTCTGCTTGCCATCACTTGTCTCTGCCTTTGAAGAACCCAATGCGAACTGAAGCGCAATCACAGCACAAGCTAGCGTCACGTGCTGCTGATCGATACGGCAGGCGATGACAGTTGTTGTGGGCTCTTCAGAACACGGGATAGATCAAAAGAAAAGGCGGATCGATGACCTTCCCGCCCGTTTCCTGCGATGACCGTTTTTCCCAGCTTCAGGCAGCCGCTAGATACCTGTCCAGCAATTCATCGAAACGCGGATCAATGTCGAGCGCATTCTCGCGGATGTAAACGATCAGTGCCGTCTTTGCTGGGGTAAGCCGGCCGTCTCTAGCGAGGCGCTCTATGAGCCACTGATCTTAATCCCGCGTGACTGCTTCGCCGGTGATTATATAGCGGCGCTGTTGTTCGAGGTAGGCGAGCGTCCGCTCGACCTGCCCTTGTTGGCTGTAGACGCCGATGATGTCATCGAGGCTGATGTTTTCGATAGACTTGATCAGCTCGACCGGCATTAGATCGCCGCGTGTTTCCAACCAGATTTGGCTGCGCAGGGCTTCTTCACGGGTGGGAGCCTTGTAACCCGAGGTGCCCGGTAGAAAATTCGCCATGGCCTTCACAAACAGCTCGGTCCAAGCCTCACTCATTCGTTCCATGTCAAGGTTATCATTTATATCGCACCGCAATGCGGCTTCAGCGCACGTGACCGCGATGTTATCGCCACCACCGAAGGCATAGATCATGCGGCGGACCAACTCGACCTCGTCGTCGTCGATAACGCCAATGGAATGCCCACCGTTACGGAGCGCCCCTTTGCCTTTGGTTATCGCATGTTTGACGTGATGCAACGCGAAAACGATCCGCACTTCTGGTGACCAGCGCGCGACATCAATGATGTCGACGACGAGATTGAGGTCCTTGCGAACGGTGAGCGTTCCGTAAGGCGCCAGTTGCCGTATCAACCAATGCGCGTTTTCGAGTGTTACGTAGCCCTAAGGTTGGGCCTGCCGGAAAATAAAATCCGTGATTGCCTCCTGGAAGACCTCACACCATGCCAGTCCTTGGATGGGGCAGGCGGCATTGAGTGCAATCAGCTGTTCGGCATCTTGTATACTGACGAGGCCATCCTCATCGAGAGCCTGACGAAGCTGTGCGACGTCGGATTCACGGATACTTCCGCGTTCAGCAACTTCTCTGAATGGAGAGTTCTCCAGTACGCTCATGGATTCCACTCGTTCAAACTTGGGTTACTTTCTGAAATACTTAAGAATGAAGTTGCATGCCAAACCGCTAAAGACCGCTTCATTCGTGCTCTGGGCCGTCCTCGCACGGTTGAGAAGCATGACGAAAGAGCACCTCGAAATGCACTTGATGTGAAGCGCTTGAGCACGCAAGTTGCCGGATTATTAGAGGGAAATCGGCAGAGATTGCCGGCTAGGTCGAATAAAGCATGGCTGCTTCGGAATGGAAGATCGAGTACGATAAGGCGCAGGCAAACCGCTCAGCAAACGTCGTTTGCATGAAGTGGGGTGATCGGTATGGCCCACACTGGGTGAACCGGCTTTATGCGATGGTGAAGCGCAATACTTCGTGGAACATACGTTTCGTCTGCTTCACGGATGACGCGAGCGGGATCCGGCCTGAAGTTGAGTGTCAGGATTTGCCCGACGTTACTTTTGACAGGAAGCTTGGCAAGTACTGGCCGAAGCTGGGTTTGATGAAGAAGGATCTTGGCGGGCTGTCCGGCTTGACCCTATTTCTTGATCTAGACATCGTGATTATCGATTCAATCGATGAATTCTTCAGCCATCCAGGCCGCTTTTGCATCATTAGAGAGTGGAAAGACCCGCATCTGGGATATGGCAACAGCTCGATTGTGCGCTACGTCATTGGACAAGAAGGCTACGTACTTGATAGATTCTACAGCACTCCAGGCGATGTGATTGTTAGAGATTACGACTCAAAGGAGCAGAACTTTCTAAGCAAGGCTGTCGAAGATGTGACTTTTTGGCCAGCGGACTGGGTGGTTCCATTCTCACTTGGCTGCCTTCCGGACAACCGATTTATCCGTTTTTTTTCAGTGCCTAAGAAGCCGGCGACTGGGAAGGTTATTGTGTTTTATGGGTCCATCACGCCGGATAGTGCGTTGAAGGGTGAACATCAGCGCAACAAGCGTGTTGGCGATGGCATGCACATTCGTCCGACCCGCCGCCGCTTTCGTCCAGCGCGCTGGATCGGAGACTACTGGTGCGAATGATTCCAGCAGCCAAACGTGAGGTGGCCTTGCCTGGCCTCATGCGGCAGCCGGAGCCAGGTGCGGACCTAACAGATGAGTTGCCCGAGGAGGTAACTTGGCTGGGAGGCGGGCAGCGATTTGTTACGTGCGCGTTCTACACCGCAAACTACCTCGACAGAGTTTTGCGACTGAAGGATTCGCTCAATCGTTTCGGTCTCAACCATCATCTCAAGCTCGTCCCGCGCAGACGGACTTGGGAGGCAACGACCCGGCTCAAGGCAGCCTTCGTGGCCGAATGCCTGGAGCGGTTTCCTGATCATGACGTGCTCTATCTTGATGCGGATGCGATTATCCGGAAACCGCCCATTTTTCTGAATTCGATCAACAGCGATGTCGGTTTGCTATTCACGCCGGTGATGCGAGATGGAAAACGCTTCTTGAGCATCGCTGCCGGAACACTCTACGTGCGGAATACGCAAGGCGGTCGGCACTTCACCAACATCTGGCGGATGAACGAGCCCAAGGTTGCACCACTGGGGCTCGACGAAGACATGATTTATTGTGCGTTCAACGAGTTGGAGGGCGTCTCATTCACGGCTTTACCGCGCTCTTATTCCAAAATCTTCGATAGTCCCGGGCCTGATCCAGTGATTGAGCATTTTCAGGCGAGCCGGAATCAGCTTAAGCTCAGCAAGCTCATGCGGCGAAGCCGGAGGGCAATCTATATTGCACTACTTGTCAGTGTGGTTGTGATTGCCGTTTCATCGATTTTGCGTCTGTTTAACTGAGCCGGCACCGACGATCGCACAAAGCGGATTATTTCACTACTTCACGTCAACACACCGTGGAAACGTGCGGGGCCCGACACGATAGGCCCGGCCCCGCAGTTCTCCCTCCGCAACTTGCGGTCCTTTTCGCGTCTAGGCTTAACGGCCGAAACGCCGAAAATAGGTCCAGCGACGCTGACCGTCGCGCTTTTGAACCCTAATGTTGTGGCGTGCCTCATCCAGCATCCGGTGTAGGACGCGGCGCTCCCGTGCGGTGAGGCGGTCCCCGGACCGGCGGTAAGCCCGCTCGAGTCGCTTGATGCGGCGTTGCTCACGGCGCAGATGAAGGCCTTCGCGCCATGTAATCTTACCGGCGATGCGGCCGCGTTTGATCGCATGTGCCTGCTTGGCTTGACGAACGTCGATGCTATGGCTGGCGGCGGCAGGAAGACAGGACATAGCGAGGACTGCAACGGCTGTCATAGTGGAGATGATAATCTTGAGCATTTAAACCGCTCCATTTCCTTGGCGTGTTCAATGGGCACCTAATTTGTGCTTGAACCAAAACTACCAGGGCGCCATTGAACCGACGCTGAATACAGCGGTCAGCTGCCGTTCATGAAATGCCCAATGGAGGATTTGTGGAATCGACGGCGCGTCCAAGATCCCACGTAGCGGTCCTCCGCCAGTCGGCAGGAGGCGCGGAAACCAGTCTGTGCCAATTGGCTCGTCGCTGCAATTACGGGTCAGCTGACAATGGCAGCTGTCGAACACGCTCTACTTCACGCGCGTTCTTATCGCCGCCGCATCCTAACGGTCAATCTCACCGAATACGATATCCAGCGAGCCGATGATGGCGGAGACGTCGGCGAGCATGTGGCCGCGGTTCAAGTGGTCCATGGCCTGCAAATGCGGGAAACCCGGCGCGCGGATCTTGCAGCGGTAAGGTTTGTTGGATCCATCGGAAACCAAGTAGACGCCGAACTCGCCTTTGGGGGCTTCAACGGCCGCATAGACTTCGCCTGCGGGCACGTGCGCACCTTCGGTGTAAAGCTTGAAGTGGTGGATCAGGGCTTCCATGGAGCGCTTCATCTCACCACGCGAAGGTGGTACCACCTTCTTGTTTTCAGCAACATGAGAACCAATGTCCACGCCTGTTTGTAGCTTCTCGCAGGCCTGCTTCATGATTTGAACAGACTGGCGCATCTCCTCCATCCGGATCAGATAACGGTCGTAACAGTCGCCGTTCTTACCAATCGGAATGTCGAAGTCGAATTCCTCATAGCGCTCGTACGGTTGGGCCTTGCGTAAATCCCAAGCGGCGCCGGAACCGCGCACCATTACACCGGAGAATCCCCAGTCGAAACCCTCCTTCAGCGAGACGACGCCGATATCGACATTGCGTTGCTTAAAGATGCGGTTGTTGGTCAGCAGGCCCTCGATTTCGTCGCAGACTTTGAGAAATGGATCGCACCAGTTGTAGATGTCGTCGATCAACTCTGGCGGCACGTCCTGGTGCACACCGCCGATGCGGAAGTACTTGGCGTGCATGCGCGAGCCCGATGCCCGCTCGTAGAATACCATTAGCTTTTCACGTTCTTCAAAGCCCCACAGCGGCGGAGTCAGCGCGCCGACGTCCATGGCCTGTGTCGTGACGTTCAGGATATGCGAGAGGATGCGGCCGATCTCGGAATAGAGTACGCGGATGTAACTCGCTCGGGCTGGAAGTTCGAGGCCGAGCAGACGCTCCGCGGCGAGGCAGAAGGCGTGCTCCTGATTCATCGGAGCGACATAGTCGAGGCGATCGAAGTAGCCGATCGCCTGAAGGTAGGTCTTGTGCTCGATCAGCTTTTCAGTGCCGCGGTGAAGGAGCCCGATGTGCGGATCGACTCGCTCGACTACCTCTCCGTCGAGTTCGAGCACCAGTCGGAGCACGCCGTGAGCTGCCGGATGCTGTGGGCCGAAGTTGATGTTGAACTGGCGGATATCGGTTTCAGCCATTTTGCTTCTCTGAATTGGTGCTTTGGTTCTGGGGCGCTTATTTCGCGATCATGTCGGCTTCGGGTTCCATGGTGGTTTGGTTGGCGAAGTCGAAGTAGGTAGGCTTTCTGTCAATGAACATCTGTGCGGTTAAGGTCAGTTGGTCTTCTTCGTTGATAGCACCGGCCAGGATCGATACGTGATCGCCGGACTGAGTGCGCCAGAAAAGGTTGCTCCCGCAGCTCTTGCCGAAGCAGCACTCACCCCAGTCAAACGACTTGCAGATGACGAGGTTTTCTTCTACTTCCATTCCGAGATCTGTGGCGGAAAGAACTGCGAGATGTACGCCGCCGGACCATCTGTGGCACATTCTGCAGTGGCAAAGGGCAACCTCCCCACCGTTTGCTGTCGCGGTGAACGAGATGGCGCCGCACAGGCATTTGCCTGACAGACGCTTTCCGGTAGCAGCACTGCTCGTCTCATTCATTTATCGTCGTCCTTTGTCAGCGGCATATCCGCCATTCGCCACTTGCTAGTTACTCCAATCCCGCGAGACCAGCTGCAGCGGCCTTGCCGTTCAGCCTTGCTTTGAACCGCGCCCAGGGCACAACCATTCGCTGATGCGTGCCTTCGCCGATTGGCTCGACGCCGTCGTGCGCCTTCACCTTGAATGTGATGCGGCGGCCCTCCACGCCTGTGCACTCCGCTGATACGGTTATGGTCTGACCCGGTAGGGTCGCGGCGGAATGCGAGACGTTGATATGGATGCCTAGGCTCCCCTCGCCTTCGTCCATATGTGGCGCAAGAACTCTTAGCGCGGCCCACTCCATCAGGCCGACATGGAATCCGGTTGCGAAGACCGCCGGCATCTCCTGGAATTCAGCGGCCTCCGGGTAAAGCGCAGGCACGGTTTTAGTCTTCGGCACCGTGAATTGGAGTTCGGCGCGTGCGCCCGGCTGGAGCGTGTCCTTCATCGCCGCTCAGCCTCTGCCGTTAGCCGTTGACGCCTTTTCATCTCCAGGGAGGATATAATCGGCGCCTTCCCACGGGCTTTCGAAATCGAACGATCGGAATTCCTGATTGAGCTTCACGGGCTCATATACGACCCGCTTTTTTTCATCATCGTAGCGGACTTCGACATAACCGGTGAGTGGGAAGTCCTTGCGCAACGGGTGCCCCTGGAAACCGTAGTCGGTTAGCAGCCGGCGCAAATCGGGGTGGCCTGAGAACAAGATGCCGTACATATCGAAGGCTTCGCGCTCGAACCAGTTGGCGGCGGAGAAGACGTCGATGGCGCTTGGCACCGCGGCGGTATCATTCGTCTGCAGCTTGACGCGGAGCCGCAAATTGTTGCGCGGGCTCAACAAGTGGTAGACGACGTCAAAGCGATTCTCACGGCCCGGCCAGTCAACGCCGCATATATCGATCAACACCTCGCAACGGCAGCGGGCGTCATCGCGCAAGAATTTCAGGACTTGGGGGATTTGCTCGCGCGTAACGTGGACCGTGAGTTCGCCATGGGCTACGCCGGAACCGAGGTAGGCGGTCGCCATCTTCGTCGAGAGGTAATCGCCCAAGTCCTCGAGCGTTTCTTCCATTCTTTCCTGGCGCATTTGGCGTCTCCTCATGCCGTCCGGATTGCGGCGCAGCCTGTAGCTGCTAGCGCGCGATGGTGCCGGTGCGGCGAATTTTACGTTGCAGTAGAAGGACGCCATAGAGCAGCGCTTCAGCGGTCGGCGGGCAGCCTGGAACGTAGATGTCGACGGGGACGATGCGGTCACATCCGCGCACCACCGAGTAGGAGTAGTGATAGTAGCCACCGCCGTTGGCGCATGACCCCATTGAGATGACATAGCGTGGCTCTGGCATCTGGTCGTAAACCTTCCGCATTGCCGGCGCCATCTTGTTGGTGAGGGTGCCCGCAACAATCATCACATCGGATTGACGCGGCGAGGCGCGCGGCGCAAAACCGAAACGCTCAAGATCATAACGCGGCATCGAGGCCTGCATCATTTCAACGGCGCAGCAGGCGAGGCCGAATGTCATCCACATCAGCGAGCCGGTACGGGCCCAGTTGATCAGGTCGTCGGTGGTGGTGACAAGGAAGCCCTTGTCGGCGAGTTCGTTATTGATCTCGGTGAAATAGGGATCGGGGCGCGTTGCAGAGCCGCCGGCACCTTCGCGCGCCTTATCGAGTTGAAACTCAGGGGGCAGAATCAATCCCATTCCAGGGCTCCCTTCTTCCACTCGTAGATGAAGCCAATGGTCAAAACGGCCAGGAACACCATCATGGACCAGAAACCAAACACCCCTATGTCGCGGAAGGCGGCGGCCCACGGGAACAGAAAGGCTATCTCAAGATCAAAGATGATGAACAGCAAGCAGACCAAATAGAAGCGCACGTCGAACTTCATACGCGCATCGTCAAAGGTGTTGAAACCGCATTCATAAGCCGACACTTTTTCCGGATCCGGGTTACGCATTGCCACCAAAAAGGGCGCTATGACCAATGCCCCGGAAATGGCCAACGCCACCCCTAAAAACACGACGATCGGGAGATAATCGAGCAGTAGTTGGTTCATCTAACTTTTCGCCCTGCCTGCATTGACCCCATCGGGGATGCGACCCGTTCGCGCCTGCACCATCAGTATCTAGCAGCATTTGCGTTCTATGGCTCTACAGGCTCAGAAAAGAACACGCAATCGCCAGGGCGTAAACAGGCCAGCGTGTCGCTCTTTGGTCGGGCAACTGACGTCGCGCACGAAGCTTGGGTTGCATCTGCTCGCATGCACGGTTTCGAGGTGTCCTCATCAATCGCCGTATTTATTGGTCGCCGTCGGATGGTATCCATACCGCCTCTCAACTGTCTGGGTTCGACGATTGCAGTCCGTCTTCCTGGAGAGGGTTTGATTTGTGTGCCAAATGTCTTTCGACGCCATGTCAGCTAACGCACTTAATGGCCTAGAGCGCGTTGCCGCTGGTAATTCCGCAACTCAATTGACGCGGGACATGGGACATTTACGCTGGACCGGCGGCATGGCCAGGTGCCGTTCACACGGTCTTGCGCCTACGTCACCGAACGACGCTTTGGCTCCACAAAATATATGGGATTGCAGACACGCCATTGATATCAATGGCGCGAGCGACGGGACTTGAACCCGCGGCCTCCGGCGTGACAGGCCGGCGCTCTAACCAACTGAGCTACGCCCGCATTAACAAAGTGCGTCTGTCTCTCCGCACTTTGTAGGCCGCCCGGTCTACGGGTAAAAACTGACCAAGTCAAGCGAGTTGAAGGGTTCGATTAGGCGGCGGAGCGGTCACGCTTCTTGGCCACTTCAGCGGCTTCGCTAACGGGTTTTCCGGTGCCCAGTAAAAGTGCTTCAAATTGCTCTTTGGCAGCACGTAGGTTCGCAACCAAGGCGTCCACGCTACCATCTAGATCAGGAGTTGCTCCGTCCGTTGCAAGCATCGCCGGCACTTGCCCCTGCTCGACAGCCGGCGCCGAATTACTGTCCTTGACATCATCCATGCTGCATT